>JAXDPA010000065.1:0-2724 GCA_034668685.1 Sphingomonadales bacterium
ATCTCGTCGACCTCGGGCACCTCCATCTGGTGGAACAGGCGGCGCGCGTAGGGCGAGACCGATTCCAGATAGCGGCGCTGGGCCTCGGCATAGAGGGTGGAGAAAGCGAGCGACGACTTGCCCGATCCCGACACGCCGGTGAACGCGACCAAAGCGTCGCGCGGTATGTCGACGTCGACGTTCCTGAGATTGTGCTCGCGCGCCCCGCGAACGCGGACGAAGCCGGAGGCCTTGGTATCTCGCATTCGAACCTCCTGGACCCTCTACGCCCGGGCGTTCGGTTCAGTTGCGTGGATGTCTCGGTCAATGACGCTCCCGGCGTCGCGATCCAGCAGGCCACACCCATACTCAGCCCCGCTGTCGACCGGAGATCGAAATGCCGCGCCGGGCGTTGGCGACCTCATGACGGACACAATCCAGACGCTGCGCGAACGGATGGAGGCAGCCGCGGAGGCGCTGGACTTCGAGGAAGCGAAAAGGCTTCGCGACCGGATCAGCCTGATGCGGGGCGGCGCGACCGCAGCCGAGGCGGAACAGGCGGACCTGTCGGGATTGATGCGTCAGCGTCCGGGGGCAATGGGCCTGGGCACGAGCCAGCAACGTGTAAAGCCGCCGACCGGCTGGAAGCCTCCTCCCAAACCGGACCCTCTCACGCGCGGCCGCGGCTCTCGACGCCGATGACGGACGACGGCTAGCCGGCTCGGCCCCAATTCTCAGGCGAACAGCGCCGCCGTCGGGCCGAACTGGTGGGCGCCTTCCCAGATCATCTTCCCCGCCACGTAGAGGATCATGACCAGGCCGGCCCAGGCGATCCAGTGGAAGCGCTGGACGAGCTTGGCGACCAGGTTGGCGGCGAGGCCCATGAAGGTCACCGACAAAGCGAGGCCGATGAACAGGACGGCGGGGTGCGCGCGCGCCGCGGCGGCGACGGCGAGGACGTTGTCGAGGCTCATCGAGAGGTCGGCGAGGGTGACCTGGATCGCGGCGCGCAGGAAGCTCTTGGTCCTGGGCGGGCCCTCGACCGCCGCGGTGTCGGGATCGTCGGCCTCGAAGACCTTCGCCGGTCTCAGCTCGCGATACATGTTGAACGCGACCCACAGCAGCAGCAGCCCGCCGGCCAGCAGAAGGCCGGTGAGCTTGAGGAGCTGGGTCGCGACAAGGGCGAAAGCGATCAGGAAGACCAGCGCCATGGCGACGCCGAGCATGATGACCTTGCGCCGCTCCCTGGCCGGAAGGCCCGAGGTCAGGGTTCCGATGATGACGACATTGTCGCCGGCCATGGTGAGGTCGATCAGGATCACCTGGCCGAGGGTGAGAAGGCCGGCGGCGGTGAAGATGTCGGCGAAATCGAACATGCGCCGCCGCCGCCCGGCGCTACTGGTTCATCGAGGCGAAGAAATCCTCGTTCGACTTGGCGTCCTTCATCTTGTCGAGCAGGAACTGCATCGCGTCGACCGTGCCCATCTGCATGAGGATCCGGCGGAGCACCCACATCTTGGCGAGCGTGCCCTGGTCGACGAGCAATTCCTCCTTGCGGGTGCCGGACTTGCCGACGTCCAAGGCCGGGAAGATGCGCTTGTCGGCGACCTTGCGGTCGAGCACGATCTCGGAATTGCCGGTGCCCTTGAACTCCTCGAAGATCACCTCGTCCATCTTGGAGCCGGTGTCGATGAGGGCGGTGGCGATGATCGACAATGAGCCGCCTTCCTCGATGTTGCGCGCCGCGCCGAAGAAGCGCTTCGGCCGCTGTAGCGCGTTGGCGTCGACGCCGCCGGTCAGCACCTTGCCCGACGACGGCACCACCGTGTTGTAGGCGCGGCCGAGCCTGGTGATCGAGTCGAGGAGGATGACGACGTCCTTCTTGTGCTCGACCAGGCGCTTGGCCTTCTCGATCACCATCTCGGCGACCTGGACGTGGCGGCTCGCCGGCTCGTCGAAGGTCGAGGAGACCACCTCGCCCTTCACCGAGCGCTGCATGTCGGTGACTTCCTCCGGCCGCTCGTCGATCAGGAGGACGATGAGGAACACTTCGGGGTGGTTGTCGGTGATCGCCTTGGCGATGTTCTGGAGAAGCACGGTCTTGCCGACCCGCGGCGGGGCGACGATCAAAGCGCGCTGGCCCTTGCCCTGCGGCGAGACGATGTCGATGACCCGGGCCGACTTGTCCTTCTGGGTCGGGTCGGCGCTGTCGAGGGTGAGCTTCTCGTCGGGGTAGAGTGGGGTGAGGTTGTCGAAATTGACGCGGTGGCGGACCGCCTCGGGGTCGTCGTAATTGACCGAGGCCAGGCGGGTCAGAGCGAAATAGCGCTCGCCGTCCTTGGGGCCGCGGATCTCGCCCTCGACCGTGTCTCCGGTGCGGAGGCCGAACTTCCGCACCTGGTTGGGCGCGACGTAGATGTCGTCGGGGCCGGCGAGGTAATTGGCCTCGGGCGAGCGCAGGAAGCCGAAGCCGTCGGGCAGGACCTCGATCGTGCCCATGCCCATGATCTCCTCGCCATTCTCGGCCTGGACCTTGAGGATGGAGAACATCAGCTCCTGCTTGCGCAGGGTCGACGCGCCTTCGATTCCGAGCTCTTCGGCCATGGCGACGAGGTCGGCTGGGGATTTTTGCTTCAAGTCTTTGAGATGCATGAGGAATTCACTCGGAATTGGGGAGGTCGTCCGGTCGCGCGGGGAAGGTTGGGATAGGCGGCTGGATGCCCACGCGGACGGCGGGCGAACGAC
>JAXDPA010000066.1:0-5417 GCA_034668685.1 Sphingomonadales bacterium
TGGGGTGTGGGGGGGGAGCGGGGGAGTCCAAAATTCCTGGCGCGGAAGAGCGGCCCCACTTCCCCTCTCCCCGGCCCTCTCCCCTGAAGGGGAGAGGGAGCTACAGCGCCGCGCTCAGTTCCTTGATCTCCTTGTTGAGGATGCGGTCGTTGTCGGCATAGTCGACCGGGCAGTCGATGACGTGGACGCCCTCGCTGCCGAGGCATTTGGCGAGCAGGTCCGGCAGGCCTTCCGCGCTCTCCACGCGGTGGCCGTGCGCTCCATAGCTCTCGGCATAGCGGACGAAATCGGGATTGCCGTAGGTGAGCCCCCAGTCCTTGAAGCCCATGTTGGCCTGCTTCCAGCGGATCATTCCGTAGGCGTCGTCGCGCAGGATCAGGACGGTGAGGTTCAGCCCCAGCCGCACCGCCGTCTCCAGCTCCTGGCTGTTCATCATGAAGCCGCCGTCGCCGCACACCGCCAGCACCTTGCGCCTGGGATAGACCATCGCCGAGGCCATGGCGGAGGGGAGCCCCGCCCCCATCGTCGCCAGCGCGTTGTCGAGCAGCACCGTGTTCGGCCCGCGCGCCGGATAGTTGCGCGCGAACCAGATCTTGTAGACCCCGTTGTCGAGACAGAGGATTCCGTCCGGCGGCATCGCCTCGCGAACGCACTTGACGAGGCAGGCCGGAAAGACCGGAAAGCGCATGTCGTCGCACAGCGAAGCCGTGTGCTCCGCCTCGGCCGCCCGCGCGCGGAGCATCGCCGAGAAATCCCAGCTCGCCGACGGGACGATGTCCTCCTTGATCTGCCAGATGGCGTTGGCGATGTCGCCGATCACCTCGATCTGCGGGAAATAGACCGGGTCGACCTCGGCGGTCTTGGTCGAGACGTGGATCACCGGGTCGCCGCCCGGCTTCATGAAGAACGGCGGCTTCTCGATCACGTCGTGGCCGATGTTGACGATGAGGTCGGCCGCCTCGATCGCGCGGTGGACGAAGTCGCCCGCCGACAGCGCCGCGCAGCCGAGGAACTTGGGATGCGTCTCGTCGACCACGCCCTTGCCGAGCTGGGTGGTGATGAACGGGATTCCGGTCTTCTCGATGAACTGGAGAAGCATCCGGCTGGTCATCTTGCGGTTGGCCCCGGCGCCGAGGACGAGGACCGGCGAGCGCGCCCCCTCGATCGCCCGGACGGCGGCGCGCACCGCCTTCTCGTCCGCCGCCGGCCGCCGCACCAGGCTGCGCGGGATCGGCCGGGCCTCGGTCTGCTCGTCGGCAATGTCCTCCGGCAGCTCGAGATGGACCGCGCCCGGCTTCTCCTCCTCGGCCAGGCGGATCGCCTCGCGCACCCGGCTCGGAATGTTGTCGGCCGAGGCGAGCTGGTGGGTGAATTTGGTGATCGGCCCCATCATCGCGACGACGTCGAGGATCTGGAATCGGCCCTGCTTCGATTTCTTGATCGGCTTCTGGCCGGTGATCATCAGCATCGGCATTCCGCCCAATTGGGCGTAGGCGGCGGCGGTGACGAGGTTGGTCGCGCCCGGGCCCAAAGTGGCGAGGCAGACACCGGTGCGCCCGGTATGCCGCCCGTAGGTCGCGGCCATGAAGCCGGCGCCCTGCTCGTGGCGCGTCAGGATCAGCTTGATCTTGGTCGATCGCGACAGGCTGTCGAGGAAGTCGAGATTCTCCTCGCCGGGGACTCCGAAGACATGCTCGACGCCTTCCTCTTCGAGGCACTCGACGATCAGGTCCGACGCCTTCGCCATCAGCCTCTCCCCATGCGATTGAGGCCGATTGCCTACCCGGCTTTCCCTTGCCTGTCATCCGCTTGCAAGCCGGGGCCAGTTCGGCTCTTATCGCCCGAAGGAGGGGCGTGATGGTGCGTAACCGAGGCCTGGGCATCGCCGCCGCCGCGTTCGCCCTCGCCTTTTTCCTCCTGCTCCTCGTCCACACCGCCGGCGCGCGGGCCGCGGGCGAGCCGGCCTCCGCTTTCGTCGGCGTGGCGAGCTGCGCCGGCTCGACCTGCCATGGCCGCTCCGAGCCGACCGGCGCCGTGGTCCGGCAGGACGAATTGATGATCTGGCAAAACGCCTCGTCCCCCACCGGCGCCCACAGCCGCGCCTGGGCGGTTCTGAGGGAGCCGAGGGCGCGGTCGATCGCGGCGCGCCTCGGCCTCGGCGAAGCCTCGTCGGCGCCGCTCTGTCTCGGCTGCCACGCCACCCCCGCCTCGCCCCGCTCCCGCCTCTCCGACGGCGTCGGCTGCGAGAGCTGCCACGGCGCCGCCTCGGGCTGGCTCGCCAGCCATTATGCGGTCGGCGGCACCCACGCCGCCAACGTCGCGCGCGGCATGGTCCCGCTCGACGACCCGAAGGTGCGCGCCTCGCGCTGCCTCGATTGCCATTTCGGCTCGGCCCGCGACGGCCAGTTCGTCGACCACAAGATCATGGCCGCCGGCCACCCCCGGATCAGCTTCGAGCTCGATCTCTTCTCGACGCTGCAGCAGCACCATAACGAAGACGCGGACTACGCCCGCCGCAAGCGCCGCACCGACGACGTCGCGACCTGGGCGGTCGGCCAGGCGATGGCGCTCGACCGCTCGCTGTCGCTCTGGTCGAACCCGTCGCTCGGCACCCAGGGGATCTTCCCCGAATTCTATTTCTTCGACTGCCACACCTGCCACCGCCGCATCTCCGACGATCCCGGCTACGAGCCGAGCGCGCCCGGCAACCCGGCGCGGCCGATCCCGACCGGAATGCCGGCCTATAACGACGAGAACATGATCATGCTCGCCGCCGCCGCGCGCGTCGCCGCGCCGTCGCTGGCGGCGCGATTCGAGCGCGATTCCCGCGCCTTCCACCTCGCTCTGGCCAGGGACCGGCCGAGCGCCGTCGCCGCCGCCCAGCGTCTCCGCGAGAGCGCCGGGGCCCTCGGCGAAGCCTTCGCCCGCGGCGGCATCGGCCGGAGCCAGGTGTTCGCGATCATAGACGCCATCGCCGGCAACGCGATCAGCGCCCGCTTCACCGATTACGAAGGCAGCGTCCAGGCGGTGATGGCGGTCGACACCCTGCTCTCGGCCCTGGTCAATTCGGGCGCGGTCACGACGGCGCAGGCGACCGCGATCCGGGGCGACATCAACCTCGCCTACCGCGCGGTGCGCGAGCCTTACGCCTTCGAGCCGGCCGACTTCCGCGCCAGCCTCGGCCGAGCCGCCGCCGCGATCCGGAAGCTCAAATGAGGAAGCGCGCGGCCACCGCGATCTGCGCGCTGATCCTCGGCTCGTGCGGCGGCGGTGGCGGAAGCTCGGGCGGCGGCGGAGGCTCGACTCCCGTTCCCGTCCCCCCGCCCCCACCGCCTCCCGCGCCGCAGTCGCTCTATGCGGTGCCCGCGCCCGAATCCCTGACCCAGGCCGACGTCCAGCAGGTGCTCGCCCAGGGCGTCAACGAGGCCCGGGCGCGCGGCCTTCCCGCCACGCTGGCGGTGGTCGACAGGGTCGGCAACGTCCTCGCCGTGTTCGCGATGAACGGCGCCAACCCGCGCCTCGCCATCCCGCGCGGCCCCAACGGAAGCACGTTCGACCTGCAGGGCGTCGACGTCCCCGCCGCGACCGCGGGCGCGATCGCCAAGGCGATCACCGGCGCCTATTTGTCGTCGGGCGGCAACGCCTTCTCCACACGCACGGCGAGCATGATCGTCCAGCAGCATTTCCCGCCGTCGGCGGCGACGGTCGGGCTCGAGAGCGGACCTTTGTTCGGGGTCCAGTTCAGCCAGCTCCCCTGCTCGGACCTCGCCACCCGCTTCGGCACCAGCGTCGGCCCGCACCGCTCCCCGCTCGGCCTCGCCGCCGATCCGGGCGGCTTCCCGCTCTACAAGAACGGGGTGCTGGTTGGGGGCATCGGGGTGATGGCCGACGGGGTCTACGGCTTCGACCCGGAGGTCCAGGACGTCGACAAGGACGGCGAGGAGACCATCGCGCTCGCCGCCGAGACCGGCTTCGCCCCGCCCGACGACATCCGCGCCGACCATATCCCGGTCGACGGTACCTTGCTCCGCTTCTCCGACGCGACCGCCGGCGATTTCACCGCCAATCCCACCTCCGCCCCGCCCTTCGCCTCGGTGAACGGGACACTCGGCGGCCTCGTCTCGGTGGGCGGCTATTACAACGCCACGGGCGGCGTGCTGGCGGGCCGGGTCTACGGCGCCGAGGATTCGGGAATCCGTGCCGCCAGCCCGGCCGAGTTCGCCAATTCCGACGCCTTCGTCCTCACCAACGGCGCCGGCGCCGACCGCTACCCGATCCGCGCCGGCACCGACGGCAACCTCACCTCCGGCGAGGTCGCCGCCTTGCTCGAGGAAGCATTCAGGATCATGAGCGCGGCGCGCGCCCAGATCCGCCACCCGCTCGACAGCCGCGCCCAGGTCTCGATCTCAGTGGTCGACACCAACGGCGAGGCATTGGGCATCGTCCGCTCGCCCGACGCGCCGATCTTCGGGATCGACGTCTCGCTCCAGAAGGCGCGCACCGCGGCTTTCTATTCGAGCGCCAGCGCCGCCGCCGAGCTCCAGTCGGACCCGGACCCCGACGTCGCCGCCTTCGTCACCGCGGCGCGGACCTTCCTCAACGACCCTAACGCGCTGACCGGCCAGTATGCCTTCACCGACCGCGCCGGCGGCAACCTCTCGCGCCCCTATTTCCCCGACGGCGAGGTCGGCCGTCCGCCCGGCCCCTTCTCGCGGCCGATCGACGCCTTCAACCCCTTCTCGACCGGGCTCCAGTCGGCGCTGGTCCAGCTCGCGGTGAAGCAGCATGTCGGCTTCGTCCTCGGCGCCGGCGCCGACGTGCCGCAGGCGTGCAGCCACATCCCCCACCCAACCCGGCTCGCCAACGGCATCCAGATCTTCCCGGGCTCGGTCCCTGTCTATCGCGGCGCGACCCTGGTCGGAGCGATCGGGGTCTCGGGCGACGGCATCGACCAGGACGACATGATCGCCTTCCTCGGCACCTACAATGGCGGCATCCGCGCCGGCACGTTCGCCAACGCCGACCCCGCCCGCCGCGCCGATCGCATAGTCGTGAACGTAAGCGGCAACCCCGTGCGCCTGCGCTACGTCAACTGCCCCTTCGCCCCCTTCCTCGGCACGTCCGAGCAGAATGTCTGCGAGGGGAAGTAAAAGATGCTCGCGGGGGGAATCGCCTTGCTCCTTTCCTCCCCTCTCCCTTGGGGAGTGGGGTTGGGGGTGAGGGGCTCGGACGTCGGCGAACAAAGCTCGGAGGCCGGAACCCCTCACCCCTACCCCTCTCCCGATGGGAGAGGGGAACCTCAAGGCACGACCCCCGAGAATACCCCCCTCCCCGGCCGCCGGCGGCCGGGCGTTCCGCAGGACCGGCGGGAGCCGCCGGTCGGCCAGGACAATCCCGGTGCCCTCCGCGCGCCGCCG
>JAXDPA010000067.1:0-14710 GCA_034668685.1 Sphingomonadales bacterium
CCGGCTGCTAGCGGCGCTGACCCTGATCGCCGGCGCCGGGCTGACCCTCGCCTTGCCGTTCGCGCTGCGGGCCGGCGCGGAATTCTTCATGCCGGTGACGGCCGCGTTCGTGATTGCCATCGCGCTGGTGCCGATGCTCGAATGGCTCGAACGGCGGGGGCTGCCGTCGCCGCTCGCCGCCTTCACCTGCGTGGTCGTCTTCCTCGCCATCGCCAACATCGCCGTCGCCTCGATCGTCCTTCCGGCGAGCGACTGGGTGCGGCTGCTTCCCGAGCGGATCGGCCGGATCCGCGAGACGCTGGCGCCGGCGATGCGGCTCTATTCGCAGTTCCAGCGCTTCATCGACGATCTCGTCCGTCAGTTCGGAAGCGCCCGCCACGCGCCGCGGACGGTGGCGGTGGAAAGCCCCAATTCGCTGCTCGACATCATCGCCACCTCGGCGCCGCTGGCCGCGGTTCAGATGTTCTTCGCGGTGCTGGTGGTCTTCTTCTTCCTCTCGGGCTGGACCCGGATGCGCCGCCAGACCATCACCGGCCGCGGCAGCTTCGAAGGGGCGATGACGACCGCCCGGGCGATCCAGCAGATGGTCGATTCGACCTCGACCTATCTCGGCACGATCACCCTGGTGAACATGGCGCTGGGCCTCGTCGTCGCTTTGGTCCTGTGGCTGCTCGAGATGCCGACGCCGCTGATGTGGGGCGGAATCGCGGCGGTGCTCAACTACATTCCCTATCTCGGACCGATCGCGTCGGCGCTGCTGCTCGCTCTGGGTGGTCTGATGACCTTCAACGAGCCGTGGTACGCCTTCCTTCCCGCGCTTTGCTTCGTCGGCATCCACCTCGTCGAATCGAACCTGATCACGCCGATGTTCGTCGGCCGGCGCCTCACCATCAACCCGCTCCTCATCCTCCTCTCGCTGAGCTTCTGGGCGTGGGTCTGGGGGACGACCGGGGCTCTGCTCGCCGTCCCCTTGCTGATCATCGTGAAGACCGTCCTCGATGCCGCCGGCCGGCCGGACATCGCCGGATTCCTGTTCGAGGAGGGCACGTTGACCGGGCCTCCGCACGAGGAGGACGTGGACTAGCCGAGGGCCGGCGAAGCGGCCCCGGCCTTGCTTGACAGGCTCCGGACCGTCGCCTAGGTCGCCGGCCTTCCCACGCGGGTGTAGCTCAGTTGGTTAGAGCGCCGGCCTGTCACGCCGGAGGTCGCGGGTTCGAGCCCCGTCACTCGCGCCAGGAAGCAGGTTCGACTTGCCCCGCAAGTCGAAGGCATGCCCGGGGGGCATGCCGACCTACTTCCTCCCCCTTTGCGATCCCTGGCGGCTCCGCTCGGCGGAACGGCCGATAGGAGGGCGAGGCATTGTTGCCGGGCTGGAAAAAGCGCTCTGCGTGGGAGCCCCAAGGACTCCTCGCGCCCGATATTCTGATCACCAAGGTGGAAGCGCGGTCGCAGGACAGCCAGACCCTTCCGGATGCCGTCCTGCGTTTCTGCCGATGGTGCACCGGCGAAGCCGGGCTCGTCCGGGAGGAGGTTCAGCCGGATGCCTGGCGGATCTATCATTCCGGCTTCTACATCGGCGACGTCAGCAATGGCGGTCACGGCCAGTTCGCCGCCAACTCGGCGATGGCGCCCGAACTGCTGGACGATGTCGAGGCCGGGCTCAACAAGCTGGGCCTGGCCGAGCTTCTCGCCATCTTCCGACGGTTCAGGGGGCTGCTCGACAGCGACGCGGGTTTGAAGCGGGTCGTCATGGAGGGCGGCGGCTTCGGAGACATCCCAACGGCGATCGGCGCGATCGACGAGGCATTCTTCCGCTCGCCGGAGCGAAAGCTTTATGCCGAGCGGGCGACCCGCTGGCTGAAAGGCGCACCGACCGTCGCGATTCTCACGCCGCGCGAAATGCGAGCTCGCCAGGAGGCGATCGTGGCGAGCAACCGCCAGCTGGCGCGGCGGCGCGCCTTGGGCGCGCGCCGGCCGCTTCGCGCGCGCTTGGCCGATGCGGCGCTGGGCTTGTGGGACAAGACCGGATTCGGGCGGGCGGGCGAGACGGGACTCGACCAGTCTCGGCGCCGGCTCGCCGGGGCCTACGATTGGGCGAAAGAAGTCGTCGAGGCGCAAGGCGAGCTGGTCGAGCAATTCTATCCCGCGCTGATCGACGGCGACGAGCAATGGATCGATGACATTCTGGCGGCGTATCGCGACCTCCACGCGCGTTACCGCCTCGAAACGACCGTGCGATGGCCGGAGGACAGTCGCACCTACGCCTACCGGCTGCAGACCGCCGGCGCGTGGCTGGGCCGCATCGACCTGCTCGAGCAGGCGGCCGACGCCTGGGGGCGGGCGCTGGCGGCGGGACCGCCGAAATACAGCCTCGATCCGGGTTTCGCCTGGCGCTGCCTCGGCCAGACCCTGGTCGAGCTCGCCCGGCTGGACAAACGGCACAAAGCGGGTCTTGCGGAAGCGGTGCAGGCCTTCGAACAGGCGCTGGCGCTCGACTCCACGAAGCGCGACGTGATGGGCAATCGGGTGACCGACCTGCTGGGCCGCGCGGAGGCCCATCTCCTACTCGCGGCCGGGCATCGCGACGGCGGCCATCTCCAGGCTGCGCGGGACGCGCTCGCCGAGGCCGAGGTCGTGCTGCGGCCCGACGACCGTGTCCGCTGGAGAGTCGTCAGCGCGGAGCTGCTGACCCTTCTGACGCCCGCGGACGTTCGCGCCCAGGAGCGTGCGCGGGCTCGCAAGAGCCTCGACTTCGCCATCGCAAGGCATCTCGAGGAGGAGGGTTCGCCCCGCGCCAGCCCGACTCGGCTGAAGCGCCTCCGAGAGCTCCGCTCCGCGCTTGGCGACGCCTGACTCCGTTTAGGATCGCAATCTTTGACATCGTGAATGGGTTGGGAAAACACGCTGCCCCCGGTCCACCATCGGCTTGGCCGAAAAGGAGGACAGGTCCTGTCGCTAGCGCCTCGATCTCCCGGTCTCGATCCAGCGCAAGAGCGGCTTCAAGGGCAGGATCCAGACGATCCCGGCGACGGTGAAGAAGAGGGCGCGGAGGGGCCAGGGCAAAGCGGGCAGCCGATCGGCGAGGGTGGCGACGATCGCCGACCAGGCCGCGATCAGCGCGAGGATGAGGAAGATTCCGAACGGCTTGCGCCAGCTCGGCTCGGGGCGGTTCATCGGCAGTCGATCCATTCCCTGGGCGTGGCGATAGCGTCGAGCGGGACGTCCCAGGGGTCCGGGTCGATCGCTTCGTCGAGGATCTGGGGCTCCCAGGCGAGGCCGATGGTGAAGATGCGGCCGCCTTCCCTGAGGTGCGAAAGGGCGCGGTCGTAATGGCCCTTGCCGTGGCCGATGCGGGTCCCCCGCCTGTCGGCGGTGACGAGCGGGACGAGGACCGTGTCCGGCGCCAGCGCCTCCGCCGCCGCCGAAGGCTGGAGGACGCCCCACGGGCTCGGCTCGACGGCCGGCGCCTCGCGCCACATCATCCGGCTGTCGCGCCCGGCGAACCAGGGCAGGACCGCGCGCTGGCCTTCGCCGAGGCGGTCGAGGATCGCATAGGGGCTGATCTCGTCCTTCAGCGGATGGTAGCCGGCGACGATCTTCGCCGCGATGAGGCGGGGGAGGACGATGGCGGCGAGCTTCGCTTCCAGCTCGGCGCGAAGCCCGACCGCGAGCGACCGCGCATAATCCCGTCGGGCCGCGAGGGCCTCGCGCCGAAGCTCGGCTTTGGGGGAGGGTGACGGGACCACCGTGGCCGTTTGCTTGAATATCCTCTGACGCGTCAACGTCAGGTTGGGAACCCTATGTGCCGGACCAGGGCCCGACCAGGGAGAGTCCCCGAGGATGCTTATCGCCCAGGGATGTTCTAGAAGCTCGTACCGGGCAGTACCCGTCGGGCCCTATCTAGGGGCTGGGCGGCCCGGCCTCAAGCCTCTCGGCCAGCCTTTCCATCCGTTCGGCGAGGCGTTCGAGCGCGCTCGCCATTTCGCCGAGGCCCTCCGGTTCGGGCGGAGGCGGGCGGCCGGCGCGATGCTCCTTGAGCTCGTCGGCGAGCAGCAGCGAGGCGAAAAGCAGGTGGCGCACCTCGCTGAGGCTGCCGAGCGCGGCGGCGGCGTCCTGTGCCTTGCGGTCGACCAGGGCCGCGACGGAGCGCAGATGCTCCTCCTCGCCGTCGCGGCAGGCGACCGAGTAGCGGCGGGCGGCGATCTCGACGTCGACGCTCGCCATCAGCCGTGCTCCGCCGACATCAGCAGCTGGTCGATCTGGCGGATCGCGGTCTCCACCTTGCCGCGCAGCGCCGCGTGCGCCTCGCGGAGCGAGTCGTCGGGGGCGGGCGAGGCGGCCGGGCGCGCGGCGGCGGCTTCGATGCGCGCGAGCGCGCGTTCGATCCGGCCCACCGCGGCCAAGGCCTTTTCGACCCACATCACAGGGAAAATAGCATGAGAGCACCAGCGAGGGAAATGCGTGCCCGCGGGCCCGCGGCCGGCCCGCCGGGGCCGTGACCCCGTGCCTTTACGGTATTGCCGCGCCGACTTGGCAATCCGAAGGAAGGTGCTTTGGAAGCCGGGCTTTTTCATGCAGTTACGTCGCCTCGCAGGGGTGGTTTGCCTCGCCTGCTCAATCCTTTTCGCAAGCCTCGCCCTGGTCGCCCATTTGACGGCCGCCGAGCCGCGGCCGGTCCCTCCCGTCGTCCAGGAGAACTGGCGGCCGGATCTCGGCCGAATCCGGAGCATCGACGCGGCGATGGCCGTGCTCCCCGCCTATATCGCCCGGGAGAACGGGTCCCGGGAGGAACGGATCGCCGCCGGCATCGACCGCTTCGTGCGCGACCGCTTCTTTCACGGCCTGTCCTTCATCGGGTGGCGGGAGAATTGGCTGGCGGCGCTCAGCGGCTACGTCTGGGAGAATTTGCAGGTGCCGGTCCTTCCCGACGACATCATGCACCACCGCCGCGCCATCTGCAGCCAGCAGGCGATCGTGGTCATGGAGCTGCTTCGCCGTCATGGCATCCACACCGCCGCATTGCTGGCGTCATGGCCTTCGCTCGATCCCGCCTCGCGCGGCCATTTCGCCCTCGCCGCCCGAATCGACGGCCGCTGGATCTTCTTCGATCCCGACCAGGAGCCGCCGGTCCGCGGCGTGCCGGTCGAACGCGTGATCGACGGCAGCGCGCTGACACGGCTCTACGCCGACAAGCCGCAGCTTCTCGCCGGGCTGCGCCATGCGGCGTCGCACCGGACGATCCACCTCGCGCATTTCGACAGCTTCCCCGCGCCCCGCGGGGGGCTCTTCCAGGCGGCGACGGCCTGGGCGAGCGCCTATGGATGGCTTCCCCTGGGGCTGGCGGCGGTGCTGGTCCTGCTCGGTCCCGGCTTGTCGGGGCGGCGCTCCCTCCGTCTCAGCGAGGCGTTCGCGGCGCCGCAGCGCCGTCCATGTGGTTGACGGAGCCGCCCCCGCCGATAAAGGGGCTGCCACGGGAAGCGTCCGCCTTCCGCCGCCTTCCAAGGGAACCCGATGGCCGTCGAAGAGAGACTGCTCGCCAATGCCATCCGGGCCCTCGCCATGGACGCGGTCCAGGCGGCGAACAGCGGCCACCCCGGAATGCCGATGGGCATGGCCGACGTCGCCACGATCCTGTTCACCGAATATCTGAAATTCGATTCCGCCGACCCGGCCTGGCCGGACCGCGACCGCTTCGTGCTCTCCGCCGGCCACGGCTCGATGCTGCTCTACGCTTTGCTCTACCTGACCGGCTACGAACGCCCCACGATCGAGGACATAAGAGGCTTCCGGCAGCTCGGCAGCCCCTGCGCCGGCCATCCGGAGAATTTCCTCCTCGCCGGAGTCGAGGCGACCACCGGGCCGCTCGGCCAGGGCTTCGCGATGGCGGTCGGCATGGCGATGGCCGAGCGCCATCTCAACGCCTGCTTCGGCGCCGAGCTGGTCGATCACCGGACCTGGGTGATCGCCGGCGACGGCGACCTGATGGAGGGCGTCAACCACGAGGCGGCGAGCCTCGCCGGCCACCTCGACCTCGACCGGCTGACCGTCTTCTGGGACGACAACCGCATCACCATCGACGGTTCGACCGACCTCTCCACCTCCGAGGACATTCCGGCGCGCTACCGCGCCTATGGCTGGCACGTCGTCCAGTGCGACGGCCACGATTTCGCCGACATCCGCCGGGCGATCGACGAGGCGCTGGCCGATCCGCGACCGTCGCTGATCGCGTGCCGGACGATCATCGGCTGGGGCGCGCCCAACAAGCAGGGGACCTCGGCCACCCACGGCTCCGCGCTCGGCGCGGAGGAAGTGGCGGCGGCGCGCAAGCGGCTCGCCTGGGAGGCCGAGCCGTTCGTGATCCCCGAGCCGATCCTCGCCAGGTGGCGCCAGGCCGGCGGCCGCGGCGCGGCGGCGCGCACAAAATGGCGCGGACGTCTCTCCGCCAGCGCGCGGCGCGACGACTTCCTGAGGCGCGTCGAGGGCCGCCTGCCGGCGGACACCGGGCTCGATGCCTGGCTCGACCGGCTCGCCGCCGAGCCGCAGAAGATCGCGACCCGCAAAGCCTCGGAGCTGGCGCTGGAGGCGATCAACGCCGCCGTTCCGGACACGCTCGGCGGCTCGGCCGACCTCACCGGATCCAACAACACCAAGACCAAGGGCCAGCAGCCGTTCACCGCGGAGGATTATGCTGGCCGCTACGTCTATTACGGCATCCGCGAGTTCGGCATGGCCGCCGCGATGAACGGAATGGCGCTGCACGGCGGGGTCGTCCCCTATGGCGGCACCTTTCTCATCTTCTCCGATTATTGCCGGCCGGCCATCCGCCTCGCCGCCCTCCAGCAGGTCCGGACGATCTTCGTGATGACCCACGATTCGATCGGCCTCGGCGAGGACGGGCCGACCCACCAGCCGATCGAGCAGCTGGCCGGCCTTCGCGCCATCCCGAATCTCGCCGTGTTCCGGCCTGCCGACGCGGTGGAGACGGCGGAATGCTGGGCGCTGGCGCTGGCCCGGGCCGAGGGCCCCTCGCTGCTCGCCTTGACCCGCCAGAACCTGCCGCAGCTTCGCCGCGAGCGGAGCGACAATCTCAGTGCCCGCGGCGCCTACCGCCTGCGCGCGGCTTCGGCGGAACGGCGGATGGTGCTGGTCGCCACCGGATCGGAGGTCGAGGTGGCGCTGGCCGTCGCCGACGCCCTTGAAGCGCGAGGGATCGGCGCCGACCTAGTCTCGATGCCGTGCTGGAGCCTGTTCGACGCGCAGGACTCCGCCTACCGGGCCGATCTGCTCCCCGACGACGCGCTCAAGGTCTCGATCGAGGCGGGAGCGACGCTCGGCTGGGAGCGCTATGTCGGCGCGCGCGGCCTGGCGATCGGGCTCGACCGGTTCGGCGCCTCGGCGCCGGCCGAGGATCTTTTCAGCCGCTTCGGCTTCACCGCCGAGGCGATCGTGCCGCGGATCCTCGCGGCGCTCGACATCGAGGAGTAGACGGAAATGGCGACGAGAGTGGCGATCAACGGTTTCGGGCGGATCGGCCGGCTGGTGGCTCGGGCGTTGCTCGAGCGGGCCGACAGCGGGCTCGAGCTGGTCTCAATCAACGACCTCGCCGACGCCGAATCCAACGCCCTCCTGTTCAAGCGCGACAGCGTCCACGGCGCCTACAAAGGCGAGGTGAGGGCGGAGGGCAACGACCTCGTGATCGACGGCCGGCGCATCCGCGTGACCGCCGAGAAGGACCCGGCCAAGCTCCCCCACGCCGAGAACCGGGTCGACATTGCGCTCGAATGCACCGGCTTCTTCACCGACCGCGACAAGGCCTCCGCGCATCTCACGGCCGGGGCGAAGAAGGTGCTGATCTCGGCGCCCGCCAAGGGCGTGGACCTCACCGTGGTCTACGGAGTGAACCACGACAAGCTGACGCCGGAGCAGACCATCGTCTCCAACGCCTCCTGCACGACCAATTGTCTCGCCCCGGTCGCCAAGGTGCTGAACGACGCGATCGGCATCGAGCGCGGGCTGATGACGACGATCCACGCCTATACCAACGACCAGCGCATCCTCGACCAGATCCACAAGGACATGCGCCGCGCCCGCGCCGCCGCGATGTCGATGATCCCGACGACAACCGGCGCCGCCCGCGCCGTCGGCGAGGTGCTGCCGGAATTGAAGGGCAAGCTCGACGGCTCGTCGATCCGGGTGCCGACGCCCAACGTCAGCGTCGTCGACCTGACCTTCACGCCGAAACGCGACACCAGCCTCGAGGAAGTGAACGGGGCGCTGAAGGCGGCTTCGGAGAGCGGCCCGCTGAAGGGGATACTCGCTTATTCGGAGGAGCCGCTCGTTTCGATCGACTATAACGGCAACCCGGCGAGCTCCACCGTCGACAGCCTTGAGACGGCCGTGCTGGAAGGCAAGCTGGTCCGCGTCCTCAGCTGGTACGACAACGAATGGGGCTTCTCGAACCGAATGGTCGACACGGCGGGCGCGATGGGCCGGCTGATCTGAGGAGCCTTCCCCTCCCTGGAAGGGAGGGGTGAGGGGTGGGTAGGCGAGCGAAAGCGAGCCCTCACCCGTCACGGCCGGAAGCGCCTTCGGCGCTACCCACCCCCAGCCCCTCCCTTCCAGGGAGGGGAGGAGACGGAGCGACATGACCACCTTCAAGACCCTCGACGATATCGGCGACGTCCGTGGCAAGCGGGTGCTGGTGCGCGAGGATTTGAACGTGCCGATGCAGGACGGGCAGGTCAGCGACGACACGCGGCTGCGCGCGACGGTCCCGACCGTCAGCGAGCTTGCCGACAAGGGCGCGATCGTCCTCGTCCTGGCCCATTTCGGGCGCCCGAAGGGTCAGCCGAGCGCAGAATTCTCGCTCTCGCAGGTCGTGCCGGCCTACCAGGCCGTGCTGGGCCGGCCGGTGCGCTTCATCGATTGGGAGGGCGCGGACGAAGCGGTTGCCGCGCTCCGAGCGGGCGACATCGCCGTCCTCGAGAACACACGCTTCTTCGGCGGCGAGGAGAAGAACGACCCGGCCGTCGTCGACCGCTTCGCGCGCCTCGGCGACTATTACGTCGACGACGCCTTCTCGGCCGCGCACCGCGCCCACGCCTCCACCGAAGGCCTCGCCCATCGCCTTCCCGCCTTCGCCGGCCGGGCCATGGAGGCGGAGCTGAAGGCGCTCGAGAAGGCGCTCGGCGATGCGGAGCGGCCCGTGGCGGCCGTTGTCGGCGGAGCAAAGGTCTCGACCAAGCTCGAAGTGCTCCGCCACCTCGTCGCCAGGGTCGATCACCTGATTATCGGCGGCGGCATGGCCAACACCTTCCTTGCCGCCCGCGGCGTCGACGTCGGCAAGTCGCTCTGCGAGCACGATCTCAAGGACACCGCGCTCGCTATCCTCGACGCCGCCGAGCGGGCGAACTGTATCGTGCATTTGCCCTACGATGTTGTCGTGGCAAAGGAATTCGCCCCGAATCCCCCGAGCCTCAGGACCTGCAACGTCCACGAGGTCGCGACCGACGAGATGATCCTCGACATCGGCCCGGCCGCCGTCGAGGCGCTGGCCGACGCGCTCAAGACCTGCCGCACCCTGGTCTGGAACGGCCCGCTCGGCGCCTTCGAGACTCCGCCCTTCGACCGCGCCACCATCCAGCTCGCCCGGACCGCCGCGGCCCTCACCGAAGCGGGCCAGCTCGTCTCCGTCGCCGGCGGCGGCGACACGGTGGCGGCGCTGAACCAGGCGGGAGTCGCCGACGCCTTCACCTTCGTCTCCACGGCCGGCGGCGCCTTCCTCGAATGGATGGAGGGCAAGGAGCTGCCCGGCGTGAAGGCGCTGGAGGCGGAATGATCCGAATCCGCGACATCGACCATGTCGTCTTCCGGATCGTCGACCTGGAAAAGGTCGCCGCCTTCTGGCGGGACGTGCTCGGCGCCCGGTTCGAGAAGCATCAGGAGGAGATCGGCCTCTACCAGCTGCGGGTCGGCACCAGCCTGGTCGACCTCGTCCCGGTCGACGGCAAGCTTGGCCGGATGGGCGGGGCGGCGCCGGGGCGGGAGGGGCGCAACGTCGATCACGTCTGCTTCCGGGTCGATAATTGGGACGAGGCGGCGATCCTCGCCCACCTCGCCGGCCACGGCATCGAGGCCGAAGTGACCCAGCGCTACGGCGCCGAGGGCGACGGGCCGTCCATCTACGTCCACGACCCGGAAGGGAACATGATCGAGCTCAAGGGCCCCGCGGCCGCCAAGTGAGCCGATTTGTGCGCGCCGCTGCGCTGCGATAACGGACCGGCGACCGCGCGAATCAGGAGCCACCATCCCGTGTCCATCACCCCCGCCGTGAAGGCGATCCTCGACAAATACGAATCCGACAATCCCGGCACCAAGTCCAACCTCGCCCGAATCCTCATGCAGGGCCGGCTCGGCGGCACGGGCAAGATGGTCATCCTGCCGGTCGACCAGGGCTTCGAGCACGGCCCGGGCCGCAGCTTCGCGGTCAACCCGCCGGCCTACGACCCCCATTATCATTACCAGCTGGCGGTCGAGGCCGGCCTCAGCGCCTATGCGGCGCCGCTCGGCGCGCTGGAGGCGGGGGCGGACACCTTCGCGGGCCAGATCCCCACCATCCTCAAGATCAACAATTCGAACAGCTGGGCGACCCGCAAGGACCAGGCGGTGACTGGCGGGGTCGACGACGCGCTGCGCCTCGGTTGTTCCGCGATCGGCTTCACCACCTATCCGGGCTCGGAGGACAATTTCGAGCTGATCGAGGAGATCCGCGAGCTCGCCGCGGAGGCCAAATCGGTCGGCCTCGCGGTCGTGATCTGGGCCTATCCGCGCGGCGGCAACGTCTCGAAGGAGGGGGAGCTGGCGCTCGACGTCACCGCCTACGGCGCGCACATGGCAGCCTTGCTTGGCGCTCACATCATCAAGGTCAAACTCCCGTCCGCCCATATCGAACAGGGCGATGCGCAAAAGGCCTATGAGGGCCAGGATTGGTCGGCGCAGGCCGACCGGGTGCGCCATATCGTCCAGGCCTGCTTCGCCGGCCGGCGCATGGTCGTGTTCTCGGGCGGCGCCACCAAGGGGACGGACGCCATCTTCCAGGACGCGCGCGACATACGCGACGGCGGCGGCAACGGCTCGATCATCGGCCGCAACGCCTTCCAGCGCGGCAGGGAAGACGCGCTCGCCATGCTCGACCGACTGGTCCGCATCTACAAGGGCGAGGAGTGAGCGAAGCGCTCGATCATCCCCTCTCCCGCTTGCGGGAGAGGGCTAGGGTGAGGGTCTGACAGTTTGGGATCCGAAGGAGAGCAAGAAGACCCTCACCTCAATCCTCTCCCGCGAGCGGGGGAGGAGGAAGTGGGCCTCGACCCGGGCTTCGCCGCGCGGTTCGAGCCGCTCGCGCGCGGACCGGCACAGCTTTATCTGATCTCGCCCCTCGAGGTCGCCGGCGACTTCCCGGAGCGGCTCGAGGCCGCGCTGTCGGGCGGGCCGGTCGCCGCCTTCCAGTATCGCGTGAAGGGACTCGATCAGCATGAGGCAACACGGCTCGCCGGACCGCTCCTCGAGATTTGCCGCGCCCATGACGTCGCCTTCATCGTCAACGACGACATGGCGCTGGCCAAGCGGCTCGGCGCCGACGGAGTCCATCTCGGCCAAAGCGACGGCGATCCGCGCGAGGCGCGGGCGTTGCTCGGTCCCGCCGCCCAGATCGGGGTGACCTGCCACGACAGCCGCCACCTCGCCATGGAGGCGGGCGAGGCCGGGGCGGATTACGTGGCCTTCGGCGCCTTTTTCCCGACCTCGACCAAGGAGACGACGCACCGTCCCGACCCCTCCATCCTCTCCTGGTGGTCGCGCCTGTTCGAGATACCTTGCGTCGCCATTGGCGGGATCACGCCGGAGAATGGCGGGGTGCTGGTCGAGGCCGGGGCGGATTTCCTCGCGGCGTGCGGCGCCGTCTGGCAACATCGACAGGGCCCGGCGGGTGCGGTGGCGCAATTCCAGGAGGCTCTGGCCCGCTAACGCTCACCGCATCGCCTGGCTGACCATGCTCCTCAGGGTCAAGGCGTCGTGGATGGCGTGGCCGTGGATGTCGTTGTTGAAATAGCACCAGACGTCGCGCCCAGCCTTGGCCTCGGCGACGATCCAGTCCGTCCAGGCGAGCAAGGCCTCGTCCGAATAGCGGCCCCAATATTTGCCGACGCCGCCGTGGAAGCGGACATAGGCGATCGGCCCGGCCGCCCAGCGCGGCGTCGCCAGGCCCGGCATGTCGTGCGAGCAGAAGGAGAGGCCGTGGGCGTCCAGCCAAGCCAGCACCTCTTCGGAAATCCAGCTTTTCTCACGGAATTCGAAGACATGGTTGAGATCGCGTGGCAGGAATGACGCGAATGCCTCGAGCCGCTCGAGGTTGCGCCCCCAGCGCGGCGGCAGCTGGTAGAGGACGGGGCCGAGCGTCTCTCCCAGGTTCCGCGCTCGCTTCAAAAACTTATCAACAGGTTCAGCGCAGTCCATCAGCTTCTTCATATGGGTTATGAAGCGCGGCGCCTTGACGGCGTAGCGGAAGCCGCTCGGCGCCTGGTCGCGCCACTTCCCGAACGTCTCCGGCTTGGGCAGATGGTAGAAGCTGGTGTTGAGCTCGACCGTCGAGAAGGTCTCGGTGTAATGGGCATACCACAGGCGCTGGGCCAGCTTCTCGGGATAGAAGAGGCCCCGCCAGTGGCGGTAGATCCACCCCGAGCAGCCGATGCGCACGGTCCCGACCATCAGCCGCTCGAACGGAACGGGGCGGGAATAAGTTGCGTTTGGCCCGAATGGACCGGCTGAAACTAACCCTGGTTATAATCCTGACCGCGGCGATCAGCTGCGCGCTGACCAGCGCCTTCTGGCTGGTCGCGTTCAACCGGGGTCCGGTCGCGCCGGCGCCGGCGACCCCGGCTTCCGTCCCCACGGTCGCCGCGCCTCCCGCGCCGATCGTGCTCGCACCGAGCGGCCTCGCCTTGCCGGTCGCCGGGGTGAAGCCGGAGGAGCTGGTCGATACCTACTCCGCGGCGCGCGCGGGGGGCCGAGTGCATGACGCGACCGACATCATGGCGCCGCGCGGCACGGCCGTGGTCGCCGCCGCGCCCGGCACGGTCGAAAAGCTGTTCTTCAGCCGCGGCGGGGGCGGAATCACGGCCTATGTCCGCTCTCCCGACGGGCTCTGGCAATATTATTACGCGCATCTCGACGGCTACGCGCCGGGGCTGCACGAAGGCCAGATCGTGAAGCGCGGCGATCCGATCGGCCGGGTCGGCTCGACCGGCGACGCCAGCCCGGACGCGCCGCACCTCCATTTCGCGATCAACCGGATGGCGCCCGGCCAGCGCTGGTGGCAGGGCAGCCCGATCAACCCCTATCCGCTGCTTGCGGGCCGCAAGCCGGGCGGTTAGCCGGGTTTCGAGCGGGAGGCGGCGATGGAAGGCGGCTGCGAGTGCGGACGGGTCCGCTACCGGATCGAGGGCGAGCCGATCTTCGTCAATTGCTGCCATTGCCGCCAGTGCCAGAAGCTCTCCGGCTCCGCCTTCGCGATGAACGCGATGATCGAGCGCGACCGGGTCCACGTCACCGCCGGAGCGGAAGCGATCGAGACGGCGCGCGGCGGCGGCGCCCGCTGCTCCGAATGCGGAGTGATCCTGTGGGGCACGCACCGCTTCTTCGGCGACGCGATCCTGTTCCTGCGCGTCGGCACTCTCGACGAGGGCGAGCGGCTCTCCCCGAGCGCCCATTTCTTCCTGCGCAGCAAGCATCCCTGGGTGACGGTGCCTGAGGGAATGCCCGCTTTCGAGACCCTGCCCGGGCCGGGGGATCCGCCGCTGTTCGGCCCCGAGGCCGACGCCCGCGTCCGGGCGGCCGGTGGCCTTCGGCTTGCCCCCGAGGCGGGCGGAGGCTAGGAGCCGACCCGGCTCTTTCCTACCTTCTCCCGAGAGACAGACATGAAGATCAGCGGCGTGGACATCCGTCCCGGCAACATCATCGAATATGAGGGCGGCATCTGGCGCGCCGTGAAGATCCAGCACACCCAGCCCGGCAAGGGCGGCGCCTACATGCAGGTCGAGATGAAGAACCTCGTCGACGGCCGCAAGACCAACGTCCGCTTCCGCTCGGCCGAGACGGTCGAACGGGTCCGCCTCGACACCAAGGATTTCCAGTATCTCTACGCCGACGGCGACAGCCTCGTCTTCATGGACAAGGACACGTACGAGCAGGTCAACCTGCCCCGCGACCTGATCGGCGAGCCGGCCGCCTTCCTCCAGGACGGCATGGACGTGGTCATGGAGCTCTACAACGAGCGGCCGATCTCGGTTCAGATGCCCGCCCAGATCGAGGCAGTGATCGTCGAGGCGGACGCCGTGGTGAAGGGCCAGACCGCCTCGTCGAGTTACAAGCCCGCGATCCTCGACAACGGCGTGCGCGTCATGGTCCCGCCGCACATCAGCGCCGGAACCCGGATCGTCGTCGACGTTTACGAGCAGACCTACGTGAGGCGCGCGGACTGACCTGTTCCCCTCCCTGAAAGGGAGGGGCTAGGGGTGGGTAGGCGAGCGTAGCGAGCCTTCTTCAACCCCAAGCGTTTCGACCGCCTTCGGCGGTACCCACCCCCGTCCCCTCCCTTCCAGGGAGGGGTGGAGTAAGCGATGGTTTCCCATTCCGGACTGATCACGGTGATGCAGAA
>JAXDPA010000068.1:0-33601 GCA_034668685.1 Sphingomonadales bacterium
CTCTGGTCGTCGCCCCACCAGCCGCTCTTCTGGTTCTGCGCCCAGGACACGATCCCCGCCGCGCCGCGCACCGTCACCGCCTCGTGCGCAATCGCGCCGGGCTGGGACGAGGTGAGGACGATCTTCCCCCTGACGGCCTTGCCGGCATAATCGGCGGCGGAGGTTCCTGCGCCGACATCGATCAGTTCTCCCTCCGCCGCGCCGCTCGCGCTGTCCTGCGCCAGCGAGATCGGCTCGTCCGCCCACGACGCGACCCGATCCGTATCGGCCCATCCCCCGCCCTGCTGCCGCTCCTCCCAGAGCTCGGCGAACGACGCGTTCCACGCCGGCCGCGAGCGTTGGGTGCCGTAGAAGATCTTGCCGTCGGCGGGCAGCGAGATGATCTCCACCTCCTCGAGCCCGTAATCCCGCAACCGGTCGCGGATCAGCTCGGCCGCGGCCCGATAGCCCTCGGAGCCGCGCATGCGATGGTGCAGCGACAGCGCCTGCACCGTCCGCTTCGCCGCGCTGCCCGAAACCTGGTCGGCGATGGCGCGGGTCTCGCCCGGCGTCAGCAGCGGCGCGGCCGGCGCGGCGAGGGTGAGGAGCAAAGCGGCAATCATGCCAGCCTCTCGGGCACCTCCTGGGCTTCCTCGATCAGGGTGGCGCGCGGGGCGACGGCTTCCCAGGGGAAGACGAACCAGCTTTTGTCGGCGCGGCGGTCGATCCGGCGGGACCAATATTCGGCCTTGGCGCGCGAGGTCTCGTTGTCGATGAGGACGGCGACGCGGAGATGCTCCCGGTCGGCGCCCTCGGCCTCGAGAGCCTCGCGCAGAGTCGCGATGGTGCCGCCGCTGTCGTTGATGTCGTCGACGATCAGAAGGCGCTGCCCAGCCTTGATCTTGGCAGCGAGCTTGGCGAGCAGCTCGCCGGCGAAGCCGGGCTCCCCCGACGAGATGTCGACCGACAGCATGGCGATGTCGAGCCGGTGCGACAGGAAAGCCGCCGGCACCAGCCCGCCGCGGCCGATGCCGACCAGGAAATCCGGCCGCCACCCGCCCTCGAGCAGCTTCCCGGCGACCCCCTCGACGTCGGCGAGAAAGGTCTCGTAGGCGATGTAGGCGAGCTCGGGTGCGGCGTCGGGCATGGCGGGGGGATGCCATGGTCCGGCGTCGAGAACAACCAATCCTCCCTGCGAGCGAAGCTCGTGGGGAGTGGGACCATGCGAAGCATGGTGGAGGGGCCTTGCTGAGTCAGATAGCCCCTCCACCGCGCTACGCGCGGTCCCCCTCCTCATGCGCTTCGCGCACGGGGAGGATTATATCACCACACGTGGACGCGCTTGTCCGGGGCGAGGTAGAGCGTGTCGCCCGGCCTGACGTCGAACGCCCCGTACCATTCGTCGATGTTGCGCAGCGTGCCGTCGACGCGCCAGCGGGCCGGCGAGTGGACGTCGGAGACCAGGATCATCTTCTCCAGGTCCGGCCGGAGCTTGTCGCGCCAGGCCTGGGCCCAGGAGAGGAAGAAGCGCTGGTCGCCGGTGAAGCCGCCGATGACGGGCGCCGGCCGGCCGTGGAGCGACACGTGATAGGCGTCGAGCGCGAGGCGCACCCCGCCCTGGTCGCCGATATTCTCGCCCAGCGTCAGGCGGCCGTTGACCTTCATCCCCGGCGCGCCCTCGTAGGAGCTGTACTGGTCGGCGAGTGCCGAGGCGGCCGCCTTGAATCGGTCGGCGTCACTCGGCTTCCACCAGTCGCGCAGAGTCCCCGCCTCGTCGAACTGGCGGCCCTGGTCGTCGAAGCCGTGGCTGATCTCGTGGCCGATCACCGCGCCGATCGCGCCGTAATTGACCGCCGCGTCCGCCCTGGGATCGAACATCGGGCTCTGCAGCATCGCCGCCGGGAAGACGATCTCGTTCTGGAGCGGGTTGTTGTAGGCGTTGACCGTCTGCGGGGTCATCGCCCATTCCTCGCGGTCGATCGCCTTGCCGAGCCGGTTATACTGATAGTCGACCGCGAAGGCCGAGGCGCGCTTGACGTTGCCGTAGAGGTCGGCCGGGTCGATCGTCAGCGAGGTATAATCGCGCCACTTGCTCGGATAGCCGACCTTGACCCGCTGCACCGCCAGCTTCCCCAGCGCCGCCGCCCGCGTCTCCGGGGACATCCACGCCGCCGCCTCGATCCGGCCGCGCATGGCGGTCTGGAGGTTGGTGACCAGCGCCTCCATCATCTTCTTCGACGAGGCCGGGAAGTAGCGGGCGACATATTCCTGGCCGAGCGCCTCGCCGAGATCGCCGTCGACCAGGCTGATGCCCCGCTTCCAGCGCGGCAGGTTCTGCGGCTGGCCGCTGAGCGCGCTGGCGAAGGCGAACTTGTTGTCGACGAAGCGCTTGGAAAGGTACGAGCTCGCGTCGTTCGCCATGTGGAAGGCTTCCCAGGCCTTCAATGTGTCGAGCGGGGTCTCGGCGAGGATCTTGGCGACCTTCGGGACCGCGGTGTCCTGGGTCACGATCAGCCGGTTGAAGGCCGGAACCCGGGCGCCGGCGATCAGCGCGTTGAAGTCGAAGCCGGGCGCGTAGGCGATCAGCTCGCTGAGCGCCATCGGATGGTAGATCTTGTTCGGGTCGCGGCGCTCGACCCGGGTCCAGGTCGCCCCGGCGACCTTCGTCTCGAGGTCGAGGATGGCCTGGGCCGAGGCGTCGGCGTCCGGCCAGCCGATCAGCTTCAGCGTGCGGCCGACATAAGCGAGATAGGCGTCGCGCTGCGCCTTGAACTGATCGGTGAGATAATAATCGCGGTCGGGAAGGCCCATTCCGCCGATGCCGAGGCCCGGCGTGTAGAGCTTCGGCCCCTTGAGGTCGGGAGTCACGCCGATCGAGAAGAAGGAGGAGCCGAAGTTGCGGTTGGTGGTGCCCATGAACCGCGCCATCTCCTCCCTGGTGGAGACCGCCTTCAGAGACGCCATGTCGGCGAGCAAAGGCTTGTCGTCGAGCTGCTCGACCCGCGCCTCGTCCATGAAGCTCTGGTAGAGGCCGCGCACCTTGCGGCCGGCCGGGGTCGAGGCGGCCGCGGCCGGGCCTTCGACGATGGCGCGCAGCTGTGCCTGGGTGCGGTTGTAGAGGTCCATGCCCACACCCACCATCGGCTGGTCGGCCGGGATGGCGGCCGACTTGTACCAGATTCCGTTGGCGTAATCGAAGAAGCTGTCGCCCGGCTTGACGACCATGTCGCGGGTCGAGAGGTCGACGCCCCAGGCGCCGTATTTGGCGGGAGCGGCCGGGGCGGGCGCCGGGGCGGCATGGGCGGGCACGAGGGCGATCGCCGCTGCGGACGCGGCGAGGAGATAAAGGCGCTTCATCGGTTTGGGTCCTTGCAGTCTGAGTTGGAAGAGGATCAGCCCTCGGCGCGGCTTCGCCGCTCGAGGATCGAGAAGGTCATCAGGCCGGTGCCGATGGCGGCGGACATGATGATATGGATCGCGTCGCGAGCGCTGAGTGGCTCGAACATGTCGATTCCGTAGAGCAGGATGGCGCTGGCCATCGCCGCCCAGAAGCCGAGCACACAGGCGCGGGCGCGGTGGCTTCGGGTCAGCTCGTCGTTGAGCAGCCCCCGCACCTTGCGGCCGCGGATCAGCATCCCGCCGCTCGCCAGCAGGAAGAGGAGGAGGATGGCGGTGACCAGCCAGGCCGAGATCTTGACCTGCTGGACGGCGCGGACGCTGTCCGAGACGCGGTCGCCGAAATAGAGGCCCTGCCAGGAGAGGAACAGCACCGCCTGAACCGCGAAGATGCGGGCGCGGCTGCGGCCCAGCCGCTCGGCTTTCTCGACGTCGGCGATGTCGACCATGGCGGGGTTCCTAGAGGTGGACGGCCGAGAGCAGCAGCTTCGGCGCCGGGAGGGTTTCCCCGGCGGAGAGGCCGTCGAGGCTGATGTGGCGGACGCCCCAGGCGGGGACGACGGCGAGGGTCAGAACGGCGACGGCGGCGACCAGGGCGAGCAACCCGCGGGCCGGCCGGCTGGCGGCTTCAGGCTTCATGGCCGCCCCTCCCCGTCGTCGAAAATCTGTTCGATCGGCCGCTCGAACAGCCGGGCGAGCCGGAAGGCGAGCGGTAGCGACGGATCGTATTTGCCGGTCTCGATCGCGTTGACCGCCTGGCGCGAGACTCCGAGCCGGCCGCCAAGCTCCGCCTGGCTCCAGTCCCGCTCGGCCCTCAGCACTTTGAGACGGTTCTTCACGTCTTCCCCAACAGCCATCGCGGCGCCCTCCCCCGCGCCCGGCGCGGATCGCCGGGCACGGAAACGGACCTAGACCCCGATTCGCGACGTGTCAAGCATACCTGACATTATGTATCGTGTCCGTTACAAAATGTCATTGGTCCAAGACTGGTTATCGGCTTCGGATGAACGCTCTCACGTCGCGGGCCAGCTTCGCCCGGCTTTCGTCGTGGACGTACATCATGTGGCCCGCCTCGTAATAATGGAACTGGATGCGGTCCTGCGGGAAGCCGCTGCGGCTCAATGCATATTCGGCGCCGAACAGAGGCGTCGCGAAGTCGTAATAACCGGCGCCGACGAACACGCGCAGGCCCGAATTCTCGCGCATCGCCTTGGAGAGATAGGGCGCCACGCTCTTGTAATATTTGGCCTCGCCGCCCTGGTCGGACAGGTCCCAGTCCCAGTTCCCGACCGGGCCGATCGTCACGTAGGAGCGGTCCGACTTGAAGCCCAGGCCGTCGCGGACCCAGGAATTGACCGCCGCCGTATAGCCGGCGTCGATGCCGTAGAAGCTCGGATCGTTGTCCGGGGTCTCGCCGGCATTGTCGTAATCCTTGCCGGTGTAGCGGGCGTCGAGCCGGCCGATGGCGAGGCCGCGGTCGCGGAGCAGCTCCTTGTAGAAACGCTGGTCGGTGACGCGCAGGTCGGCGCGCTCCAGATACTCTTCGGAGAGGCCGGTGAAGCGGGCGAGCCGGCGGCGGATCGCGGCGCGCGCCTCGCCCTGCAGCCGCTGCCCCTTGAGCAGGGCCGCCGCATAATCGCCCTCGGCGAACTCGCGCGCCTCCTGGACGAAGGCGTCGACCGTGGCGGGCGGATTCGCGACCTTGTGGTGATACCACGCGGCCGCCGCCATCGACGGGAGGAAGAGGACGTAGGGCATCTCGTTGCCCTGGACGTTGGCCTGGGCGCCGAAATCGAGGATGGTCGACATGAGGATGATGCCGTCGAGGCCGACGTCGTTATAGGCGCCCTCGAGCTGGTTCACGACCGCCGCCGAGCGGGTCGTCCCATAGCTCTCGCCGCCCATATATTTGGGGCTGTTCCAGCGCCCGTTGTCGTTGAGCCACAGGCGGATGAACTGGCTGACCGACTTGGCGTCCTGGGTGACCCCCCAATAGTCCTTGCCCTCGGTCTTGCCGAGCGTATGCGAGAAGCCGGTGCCGACCGGATCGATGAAGACGATGTCGGTGACGTCGAGCAGCGAATCCGGATTGTCGAGAATCGGGTAAGGCGGCGCCCCGTCGTCGCGGGCGTCGGAGGGAATGCCGACCCTTTTCGGCCCGAACGCGCCCATCTGCAGCCACACCGAGCCCGAGCCCGGTCCGCCGTTGAACAGGAAGGTCACCGGCCGCGACGGATCGCGCGGCTCCTTCACATAGGCGACCGAGAAGATGCTCGCCTTGGGCGCCCCGTCGTCGCCCTTGAGATAGGTCTCCGAAGCCGTCGCGGTGTAGGCGACCGGCACGCCCCCGAACACGCCGCGATGATGGGTGACGGAGACGGTCGGCTCCGGGATCGGCCGCTCCGGCTGCTCCTGCTTCGCGGGCGGCGGCGGAGCGGCGGGCTCAGCGAAGGCGGAGGTGGCGAAGGCGATCGCCGACACGGCAAGCAGGAGGCTTTTCATGGTCTGCGCTATGGCACGCGCTTGCGTCGCCGCCAATCGAGGACCGTCGCGGCCGAGGCGTGCCTGTGCTAGTCTTGGCGCCTCTAGTGGGGGAGAAGGATGGACCGACTGCGGCTGCGCGTCGCCACGCCGGCGGACGCCGGCGCCGTCGGCGCGATCCTCCTCCCCTCTTGTTCGGGGCTGATGGCCGAAGCCTACCCGCCGACGCTGCTGGCGCGCGCGCTGCCGCTGATCACTCGCGCCAATCCCAGGTTGCTGGCCTCGGGGCTTTACTATCTGGTCGAGGCGGAGTCCGGCGAGCCGGCCGGCTGCGGCGGCTGGAGCGCGCATCCGCCGGGCGCGTCCGATCCCGATCCCCGGCGCGCCCATATCCGCCACTTCGCCACGCATCCCGCCTGGATCCGCCGCGGCGTCGGCCGGAGGCTCTACGCGCGCTGCGAGGCCGATGCCCGCGCCGCCGGCTTCACCCGGTTCGAAGCCTGGGCGAGCCTCAACGGCGAGGGCTTCTACGCCGCGCTCGGCTTCCGCAGCCTGGAGCGGATCGAAACTCCGATGCCGGGCGGCGTCCGATTCCCGGCGATCCGGATGGAGCGCGCGATCTAGCGCTGCCTTTCCCTCCTCCCTCGGCTCCACTAGAGAGCCGCCATGGACCTCACCCATCTCGGCCGGAGCTCGGCGTTTCCCGCCTCGCCGGACGAGGCGGTGCTCGACTATGTGCCGAACCCGCGGCCGGGGAGCCTCTATCTGGTGCGCTTCGCGGCGCCCGAATTCACCTCGCTCTGCCCGGTGACGGGGCAGCCGGATTTCGCCCATCTCGTCATCGACTATGCGCCGGACGCGACGATCGTGGAATCCAAGTCTCTGAAGCTGTTCCTCGCCGCGTTCCGAAGCCATGGCGGCTTCCACGAGGACGTGACCGTCGGCATCGGCCAGCGCCTCGCCGGGGAACTGAAGCCCTTGTGGCTGCGGATCGGCGGCTATTGGTATCCGCGCGGCGGCATCCCGATCGACGTCTTCTGGCAGACCGGCGAGCCCCCGTCGGGCCTGTGGGTCCCCGACCAAGGCGTCCCGCCTTACCGCGGGCGGGGGTGAAAAGGTGCGGGGCTCACCCCTCCCCGTCATGCCGGACTTGATCCGGCATCCACCTTCCCGTTGCCATCGGCGCCAAAGAAAGTGGACCCCGGGTCAGGCCCGGGGTGACGGACACTTATGAAGATCGTCGTTCACGGCGCGGGGTCGATCGGCTGCTTCGTCGGCGGGGCCTGGGCGGCGGCGGGGATGGACGTCGCGTTCGTCGGCCGGGAGCGGATTCGCGAGGCGGTGGCGCAGGAGGGGCTGACGCTCACCGATTATTCGGGGTGGCGCGAGCGGCTGGCGCCGGAGCGGGTCGAATTCGGCACGAAGCCGGCGGCGCTGGCCGGGGCGGACGTTATCCTGCTCACCGTCAAGAGCACCGGAACCGCCGAGGCGGCGAAGGAGATAGCCCGCAACGCGCGCAAAGGCGCGGTCGTCCTCAGCTTCCAGAACGGGGTCAGCAACGCCGAGACCCTGCGGACCCTGCTCAAGGGCCGGTTCGAGGTCGTCCAGGGGATGGTTCCGTTCAACGTCGCCTATCTCGGCGACGGCCGCTTCCATAAAGGCGTTGCGGGCGAGCTGGTCGCCGAGGACACGTCCGTCACGCGCGCCATCGCCGCGAAGGCGGGCTCGGGTCCGGCGGCGCTGAGGCTGGCCAAGGACATGCCCGCGATCGCCTGGGGCAAGCTCCTCATCAACCTCAACAACGCGGTAAACGCTTTGTCGGGCCGCACCCTGCTCGAGCAATTGCGTGAGCGCGACTATCGCCGCGTCGTCGCCGCCTCGATGCTCGAAGCGCTGGAAGTCCTCAAGGCCGCGGAGATCGAGCCGGCGAAGATCGGGCCGGTGCCGCCGCGCCTTCTCCCCCACGTCATCGCCTCGCCCGACTTCATCTTCAACAACCTGTTCCTCAAGATTCAGAAGATCGACGCCCGCGCCCGCTCGTCGATGGCGGACGACCTCGCCGCCGGCCGCGAGACCGAGGTCGATTATCTGAACGGCGAGGTGGTGAAGCTGGGCGCGAAGGTCGGCCGGCCGACCCCGATCAACGCGATGATCGTGTCGCTGATCAAGCAGCGCGAGGCGGGAGTCGAGCACCTCTGGAGCCCCTCCTTGCTGCTCGATCACGTGCTCGAGGGGACGAAGGTCGCGCCGCTGTTCGGCTACTGATTTGACAAGCACTTAAGGCGGCGCGCAGGGCTGCCGCGCCCCCTGCCGGAGTGATCCATGCGCCTGAAGTCCGCCGTTTCCCTCGCCGCCCTTACTTTTTCCCTCGCCGCCTGCGCCTCTGCCGGAACCGATCGACCCGCAACGCCTGCTGCCGCCCCGCTGGCCGCCCGCCAGATTCCGTCCCAGCTGCCGGCCAACGTTCGCCCGCTCCAATACGCGCTGTGGATTACGCCCGACGCGCCCAACCTCGTCTTCTCCGCCTCGGCCATGATCGACATCGAGGTCAAGGCTCCGACCCGCGACATCGTCCTCAACGCGGCCGACCTCAGCTTCCGCAAGGTCTCGCTCGCCCCGCTCGCCGGAGGCGCTAGCGTTGCCGCCGGCGTCTCGACCGACGCCGGCGAGCAGACCGCCACATTCCGCTTCCCGACGGCGATCGCACCGGGCCGCTACCGGCTGTCGATCGACTATTCGGGGAAAATCTACACCCAGGCCGCCGGCTTCTTCGCGCTCGATTACGACAGCCCCGCCGGCCGCAAGCGGGCGCTGTTCACCCAGTTCGAGAATTCGGACGCGCGCCGGCTATTCCCGAGCTGGGACGAGCCGCAATTCCGCACCCCCTACAACCTCACCGTCACCGTTCCCGCCGACCGCGACCTCGTCGCCAACATGCCGCAGGCCGGAGTCCAGCAGCAGCCGGGCGGGCTCAAGACGGTGACCTTCCAGCGCACCCCGCCGATGTCGTCCTACCTGGTCTTCCTCGGCATCGGCGAGTTCGACCGGATCACCACCACCGCCGCCGGCACCGAGATCGGGGTCGTCGCCAAGCGCGGCAGCGGCCAGAACGGGCGCTGGGCGATGGAGAGCGCGGCCAAGATCCTTCCCTTCTACAATTCCTATTTCGGCACCCCCTTCCCGCTCCCGAAGCTTGACAACGTCGCCGGCCCGGGCAGCAGCCAGTTCTTCGGCGCGATGGAGAATTGGGGCGCCATCTTCAGCTTCGAGAGCGCGCTTCTGCTCGACCCGGCGATCACTTCCGAGGCGAGCCGCCAGCGCATCTTCGAGGTCGCCGCCCACGAAATGGCCCACCAATGGTTCGGCGATCTCGTCACCATGGCCTGGTGGGACGATCTGTGGCTGAACGAGGGCTTCGCCTCGTGGATGGCGACCAAGGCGACCGCCGCGCTTCATCCGGAATGGCAGCCGGAGCTCGGAATCGTCGACGCGCGCGAATCCGCCATGCGGCTCGATTCGGTCGCCACCACCCATCCGATCGTCCAGCACCTGACCACCGTCGACCAGATCAGCCAGGCCTTCGATTCGATCACCTATTCCAAGGGCGAGGCTGTGATCACCATGCTCGAGGGCTATGTCGGCAGCGACGCCTGGCGGCGCGGCGTCCAGGACTATATCCGCGCCCACAAATATTCGAACACCCAGACCGACGACCTGTGGCAGGCGGTCGAGCATGCCGCCGGCAAGCCGGTCACCGCCATCGCCCACGATTTCACCCTCCAGCCGGGCGTGCCGATGATCCGCCTCGAGGACGCAACCTGCCGCGGCGGCACGACGGTGATGACGCTCCGCCAGGCCGAGTTCAGCCGCGACCGGCCGGACCGGCCGCCGCTCGCCTGGCGGGTGCCGGTGATCGCGTCCACCGTCGGCGGCGGCGAGGCTCGGACGGTAGTGACGGGCGGAAGCGGCACGATCGCCGTCCCCGGCTGCGGCGCCGCCGTGCTCAATGCCGGGCAGAGCGGCTATTATCGCACCCTCTACGCCCCGGCCCTGCTCGACCGGCTGGCGGCGAGCTTCGGCCGCTTGGCGACGGTCGACCAGCTCGGCCTGCTCGCCGACAATTGGGGCCTCGGCCTCGCCGGCTACCAGTCCGCCGCGAGCGCGCTCGACCTGGTCGATCGCGCCTCCCCCGACGCCAACACCCGCCTCTCCACCCGGATCGCCTCGATCCTCGAGCAGATCCACGGAATGTATGAGGGTGATCCCGCGCACCAGGCGATGGTCGCCCGCTACGCCGCGAGGAAGCTCGGCGCGGTGATGGCGCGGGTGGGCTGGACCGCCAGGCCCGGCGAGCCGGCGACGGTCGCGGTGCTTCGCGCCAATCTGATCGGGGCGCTCGGCGGCATGGGCGATCCCGCCATCGTCGCCGAGGCGAACCGGCTTTACACGGCGGGCGACCCGCTGGCGACGGCGGGACCGCTCCGGTCAACCATCCTCGCCGTCGTCGCCCGCAACGTCGACGCCGCCGGCTGGGAGCGGCTGCACGCGCAGGCGCGGGCCGAGAAGAACCCGCTGGTCAAGGCGCAGCTCTACCGCCTGCTCGGCGCGGCCCACGATCCGGCCCTCGCCCAGCGCGCGCTCGACCTCGCTCTGACCGACGAGCCCGGAGCGACGACCAGCTCGGCGATGATCGCCGCCGTCGCCGCGGCCCATCCCGACCTCGCCTTCGACTTCGCCATCCGCAACCGCGAGCGGGTCGAGCCCCTGGTCGACAGCTCGTCGCGCTCGCGCTTCCTGCCCAGCCTCGCGGGCGGCTCGGCCGACCCGGCGATGGTCGCCAAGGTCCAGGATTATGCGACCCGCTACATGACCCCACAGTCGCGCCGCCCGGCCGACCAGGCGATCGCCTCGATCCAGGACCGGGTGCGGGTCCGCCAGAACCGCCTCCCCGACATCAGCCGCTGGTTCGAGGCGAAGGGGGTGTAGCGGGCTTCGGCGGAACCACCATTCCCCGCTGCTCCGGCGGCAGCTCGGCGAGGTGCTTCGCCTTCCATTCCATCGACCGGTGGACCCGGGTCCGTCCGGACGGATGGTCGTAGAACAAGGCCTCCTCGAGCGGCGAGGGCTCGATCTTTCGATATTCGGAGAGCTTCATCGCCACCGAGGCGAAGCCGTCCGGCTCGCGCGCGGCGTCGAGGCCGAAGGCGTCGGCCTGCGCCTCCTGGGTTCGAACGACCGTGTTGAGCACCGGCGTCATCACCAGCGTGAACAGGGTCACGATCAGCGCGAACAGCGGAACCACCGCCGGATCGGCGACGCTCTCGACGCCCCATTTCGCTCCCCAGCGGGCGAGGATGCGCGGAGTCGCCCACCACAAGAGCAGCATGGCCAGGAAGGCGATTGCCGCGAAGGCCAGGATCAAGCGCCAGATATGGCCCAGCACATAATGGCCCATCTCGTGCCCCATCACCGCCTTTATTTCGGCCGGCGTGGAGCGGTTCAAGAGATTGTCGTTGAGTGACACCCGGATCGTCGGCCCCAGCCCCGAGACGTTGGCCGAGATCCGCTTCGACTGCTTCGAGGCGTCGAACACGTAGACGTTGTCGGCGGGAATGTGGTTGGCCGCCGCCATCGCCAGGATCTGGGTGCGCATCGGCCCCTCAGGCATCGGCGTATATTTGTTGAACAAAGGCGCGACGAACACCGGGGCGACCGCGATCCCGAAGGCGATCATCGCCGTCACCGCCGCCGTCCCCCACAGCCACCATGTCTTGGGCGCCCTTCGGATCACCGCGAAGACGACGAGCAGGAACAAAGCGGTGGTGACGATCGAGACTCCGAGCCCGATCGCCTGCTCCCCGGCCCAGGCGCCGAACGCCTGGTTCATCAGGCCGTATTGTTTCTCGCGGAAGAAGCCGGTGTAGACCGTCCAGGGCAGGACGATCAGGTTGGCGAGGATCACGTAGAAGATCCCGTAGAGGCCCGGCTGGAACCATCGCCGCTTCGTCACCCGATCCGCCCAGCGCCGCCACGCCGCCGACCAGCCGAAGCGCAGCATCGCCCAGTGCGAGACGACCCCGATCAGCGCGCTCCACAGGAGCAGCCAATAGCCGCCCTCGAAATAAGCGTCGGACTTCGCCCGGGCGGCGCCCTGCAAAGTGTCGAGATAGGCGCGGGTGGCCGCCTCGACGTCGAACGGCCCCGGCGCGGCGCCCGCGGCGGCGATCATGTGAGCCAGCATCGGCAATCCTCCCCGCCGCCAGCGTATGCGCAAGCGCCGCCGCGTGGGAAGGGCCGTTGCGATCCCTCCCGGGCAGGCCTAATCCCCGCGCCATGCTCGACGTCCAGACTGCTCCCGCCGCGCCGCCCGCCGCCAATCGCCGCGAGGATTATCGGCCGCCGGACTGGCTGGTCCCCGAGATCGCGCTCGATTTCGACCTCGATCCCGAGCGCACCCGGGTGCGCGCGCGACTCTCCGTCACCCGCAACGGCGCGCACGACCGGCCGCTGAAGCTCGACGCGCAGGCGCTGACCCTCGTCGAAGTGAAGGTGGACGGAAAGCCCGCCGACCACAGCTACGCCGACTGCGTCCTCACCATCCCCCTCGCCGGCGAGACGGCCACGGTCGAGACGCTCGTCGACATCGCCCCGCGCGCCAACACCCAGCTGATGGGCCTCTACGAATCGGGCGGTATCCTGTGCACCCAGTGCGAGGCCGAGGGCTTCCGGCGGATCACCCCTTTCGTCGACCGGCCGGACGTGCTCACCCGCTACAATGTCCGGATGACCGCCGACAAAGCGGCCTATCCGGTGCTGCTCTCCAACGGCGACCCGGTCGCCTCGGGCGAGGCCGAGGGCGGCCGCCACTGGGCCGAGTGGCGCGACCCCTTCCCCAAGCCCTGCTATCTCTTCGCGCTCGTCGCCGGCGACCTCGTCGCCAATCGCGACAGCTTCACCACCCGCTCCGGCCGCGAGGTCGCGCTCGGCATCTGGGTGCGCGAAGCCGATTTGCCGCGCACCGCCCACGCCATGGCCAGCCTCAAGGCGGCGATGAAATGGGACGAGGAGGTCTACGGCCGCGAATACGATCTCGACGTGTTCAACATCGTCGCCGTCTCCGATTTCAACTTCGGCGCGATGGAGAACAAGGGCCTCAACATCTTCAACTCGCGCTACATCCTCGCCGACGCCGAGACCGCGACCGACGCCGATTTCGACGCCATCGCCGGAGTCGTCGCCCACGAATATTTCCATAACTGGTCGGGCGATCGGGTGACCTGCCGCGATTGGTTCCAGCTCAGCCTCAAGGAAGGCTTCACCGTCTTCCGCGACCAGCAATTCTCCGCCGACCAGGGCTCGCGGGCGGTCAAAAGGATCGAGGACGTGCGCATGCTTCGGACGGCGCAATTCCCCGAGGATGCCGGCCCGCTCGCCCACCCGGTGCGCCCCGAATCCTATATGGAGATCGCCAATTTCTACACGGCGACGGTCTACAACAAGGGCGCCGAGCTGATCCGGATGATGCACACCCTGCTCGGGCCCGAGAAATTCCGCGCCGGCACCGACCTCTATTTCGACCGCCACGACGGCGAGGCGGCGACCTGCGAGGATTTCGTGCGCGCGATGGAGGAAGCGAGCGGCGCGGACCTCTCGCACTTCCGCTTGTGGTACAGCCAGGCCGGCACGCCGAAGGTCCGCGCCGAATTGGACGGAGCCTTGCTCCGACTCAGCCAGGAAGTCCCGCCGACGCCGGGCCAGCCGGTCAAGAAGCCGATGCCGATCCCGCTGAAGCTGGCCTTGTTCGCCCCGGACGGCGCCAAGCTCGACGATCGCCTGTTCGTCCTCGACCGCGCCGAGGCGGAAGTGGCGCTGCCAGGGCCGGGCATCCTCTCGATCAACCGCGGCTTCTCGGCGCCGGTGATCGTCGAGAGCAACCGCAATTCGGCAGACCTCGCCTTCCTCTCCGCCCGCGACGACGATCCGTTCGCCCGCTACGAAGCGACGCAGCAATTGATGCTCGAGACCCTGCTCCGGGCGATCGCCGGCGAGGCCGACCACAAGGCGGTGGTGACCGCGGTGCGCGAGACCCTCGCCGACCCGGCGCTCGATCCCGCCTTCGTCGCCGAGGCCGTCCTGCTCCCGACCGAAGCCTTCGTCGGCGACCATATGGCCGAGGTCGATCCGGAGGCGATCCGCGACGCCCGCGAGGCGCTGCGCGCCGAGCTCGGACGCGCGCTCGAAGGCGCGTGGCGCGACGCCTATGCCGCCAACCGGGCCAACCGCTACGAATATTCGCCCGCCGCCAAGGGCGCGCGCCGCCTCCGCTCGGTCGCGCTCGGCTATCTGATGGCCTCCGCCGCCGCCGACGCGCCGCGCCTCGCCGACGAGCAATTCACCGCCGCCGACAACATGACGGACCGCCTGGGCGCCCTCTCCGCCCTGGCCAATTCGGAGGCGCCGGAGCGGCAGGGCGCGCTCGCCCGCTTCTACGACCTCTATCGCGAGGACGCCCTCGTCCTCGACAAATGGTTCACAGTCCAGGCGCTGTCGACGCGCGACGACGCGCTGGACGGCGTCGAGGCGCTCGCCAAGCACCCCGATTTCACGCTCGCCAACCCGAACCGGATGCGCTCGCTGGTCGGTGCATTTGGCGCAAACCAGCGTGCCTTCCACGACGCTTCCGGCCGCGGCTACCGCTTCCTCGCCGACATGATCCTCGCCGTCGACAAGCTGAACCCGCAGACCGCCGCCCGCCTCGTCCCGCCGCTCGGCCGCTGGCGCCGCTTCGATCCGGCCCGCCAGGCGCTGATGAAGGCCGAGCTGGAGCGCATCGTCCGCACCCCCGGCCTCTCCAAGGACGTCATGGAGCAGGCTTCGAAGAGCCTGGGGTGACCGCCCGCCGCACCCTGCTGGCCGCGGCGCTGCTGCTGGCCGCCTGCGGCACGGTCCTCTGGCTTTGGACGTGGCGACCGGCGCCGGCGCCGATCGCCAACTCGCCGGTCTCGCTCGTCGTCGAGAAGCGGCTGCAGCTCGGCACCGTGCCGGCGCGCGAGCTGGCGTTCAGCCGTGACGGGCTGCTGGCGATGAGCTCGGCGGACGGAAGACTCCTTGTCGTCGCCCCCAACCCGGACGTGCGTCGGCGGGGCGGCGAGGCGCGCCATCCCGGCGGGGCCGCCGCAATCGCCTTCTCGTCCGACGGAAGGGTGCTCGCCACCGGCGGCTATGACGGCGCGATCCGGCTGTGGGCGGTCGACGGGATGCGCCTCCTGCGCCGCATTCCCATCGGCCACGGGACGATCTGGAGCCTCGATTTCTCGCCCGACGGCGCCCGGCTGGCGAGCGGCGGCGAGGACCGGCTGGTCCGGATTTGGAACGTCGCCGACGGCAAGCCCCTCGCCGCGCTCGCCGGCCACCGGCTCAATATCTGGAAGGTGCGCTTCAGCCCCGACGGCAAGTGGCTGGCGAGCAGCAGCTTCGATCACGACATCCGCCTCTGGGATGCCGCCACCGGCCGGCTGGTCCGGACGCTGCAGGGCCACAGCCAGGCGGTCGTCGGCCTCGCCTTCAGCCCGGACGGGAGGCTGCTCGCGAGCGGCAGCGACGATTCGACGGTACGGATCTGGCGGGTATCGGACGGCGCGCCGCTCCGCACGCTGGAGGCCGGCAACCACGCCTACGACGTCGCTTTCTCCCAGGACGGGACGCGTCTCGCCACCAGCGGCCGAGCCCGCGGCGCGATCGGCACCTTCGTCTACGGGGCGATCGGCGGCATCTCCCCCGGCGATGTCGTCCACCTCTGGCGAGTCTCCGACGGCGCCCTGCTCGCCGCCGGCAAGCAGCCCGACGACGCCCTGTACGTCGCCTACGCCCCCACCGGCGATTACCTCGCCACCGCCGGCGAAGACGGCAGCGTCACCTTCTGGTCGATCGAAAAGCGCTGAAGGCGAACAGGCGCCAAAACCTCCCTTCTCCCTGGGGAGAAGGGCCGGGGATGAGGGGTTGGGACGCGTGGAGGTTCGCAAGAGCGCGCACGCGGATCATCGGTCGGTCGCCGCCTCGAGGCTGTGCAGGATCGTCTCCAGAACCGCGTCGGTGCCTTGCAGGACGTCATTGTTCCAGAAACGCAGCACCTGGTAGCCGGCGGCTTCCAGAGCGCGCGTCCGATCGCGGTCTGCGGCGCTCTCCGCATGCTGCCCGCCGTCCACCTCGACGACCAGCGCGCTTCCTCGCAGGCGAAGTCGGCGACGTAGCGGCCGATCGGCATCTGGCGGCGGAACTTAAAGCCGGCGAGCCGCCGCCCGCGGAGGTGATACAAGAGCCGCTCCTCCGCCTCGGTCGCGCTCCGCCGAAGCTTCCGCGCCACGGGGATCAGCGGATGAGCCGGCATGGCGCCAAGCCTATCAGCAAGCCCCGACCGGTGGAACCGCTCCTCTCCCTTCTCCCTGGGGAGAAGGGTCGGGCACGGCCCAAACCTCCCTTCTCCCTGGGGAGAAGGGTCGGGGATGAGGGGTTCGGGCGTGTGCAGGCTCGCACCGGTCCTGGCTCCTTGCCCAACGTCAAGCGCCGCAACCCCTCACCCCTGACCCCTCACCCCTGGGAGAGGGGAATGAAGCGGGACGCGCCTACTTGCCGACGAACAGGAACCCCACCGCCCCCATCAGGCAGCCGAAGGCGGCGAGATGGCGCCAGTGCAGCGGCTCGCCAAGCACCCACACCATGAAGCCGCCGAAGACGAGGAGCGCTATCGCCTCCTGCGCGACCTTGAGCTGGCCGGCGCTCCAGCCGCCGGCATAGCCGATCCGGTTGGCCGGCACGGCGAGGCAATATTCGATGAGCGCGATCCCCCAGCTGATCAGGATGACCAGCGCCAGCGGCTTGTCCATGCCGCCTTTGAGGTGCCAGTACCAGGCGACCGTCATGAAGACGTTGGAGGCCAGAAGCAGCAAGAGGACGGGCATCCTGCCTCCTTCGCGAGCTCCGCGCACCCGGACGAGAAGGCGGCCTTACCCGACCCAGTCCGCGACTTGCGCCGCCACCTGGTTGGAGGCCTGGTTGAGCGCCTGGGCGACGGCAAGGCCGCCGGCGGGCGCGGCGACCCGGGCTTCGAAGCGGTTGGTGGTCACCGCCTGCTGCGGCCGCGTCAGGCTCGCCTCGAACAGCACCACCGCCTCGCCGCGGCCGGGATCGTAGCCGAATTCGAGCAATTGGCCGCCGAGCACCACGCCCTGCACCTGGGTGTAGACCGAGGGGTCGACGACCACCCAGCCCGAGCGCGCCGCCATCGTCTCGGAGAGCAATTGGCGGAACAGCTCGTTGGGCTTGTCGGCCCATTGCCCGTCCTTCAGATATTCGACCGTGGTCGGGCCGACATAGACGGCGATCCGGTTGTTGCTGATCGCATGCGGGAGCGTCGGCGAGGTGACGGTGATCAGATGGCCCTGGGTGCCGGTGCGCGGCTGGGCGATCGGCGGCGGGGTGGCGGCGCTGAGCGTCAGCAGCTGCGGCGGGGCCTTGCCGCCGAGCGAGCAGCCGGCGAGCGGCAGCAGGGCGGCGGCGGCCAGCCAGATCTTCATCCTTTTCATCGCCTGGCCTTTCCGGGCTTGTAGTCGGGGAGCTTCTCGCCGCCGATCACGCCGCCGACGCCCTGCGAATCGAGCCGCTCGGTGATCGAGCGCAGCGACTGGCTGGTCGAGCGCAGGTCGCGGACCAGCTGGCCCACCTCGGGCAGGGTGCGGGTCGAGAAGGTCTCGACCCCGGGCTGGGCGGCGCCGACCAGCTTGTTGAGCTTGTCCATGCTCTGCTGGGCGGCCTGGACGGTGCGGCGGAGGTCGCCCATCAGCGGCCGGCCGTCCTTGTCGAGCAGCTCGTTGGTGGTGTCGGCGAGGCGGCCGAACCGCTCGATCGAATCCCCGGCCTGGCGGATGGCGATCCGGGCGTCGGCGAGGGTGGCGGCGATCTCGTCCGAGCGGGCGGCGAGGTTCTTGCTCATCACCTGGACGTTGGCGAGGATCGCGGCGATCGAGTTCTGGTTCCGGTCGGAGAGCAATTCGGTCAGCCGCTCGGTGAGCTTGGTCACGTTCTCGATCAGCTCCGGAGCGCTGTTCAAGAGGGCGGCGATTCCGCCCGGCTTGGGCGGAATGACCGGCACGTCATAGGGGCAGACCGACTTGGCGTTGTCGGGCGGGCAGGTGATCTCCTGCACCACCCGCGGATGCTTGCCGTCGCGGGGCGGCGGATCGAGCTGAATCTCGGAGACCCCGGTGAAACCCACGCCCTTGATCGTCGCGGTGGTGCCGACCAGCACCGGCGTGGTCGGCTTGACGCTGATCCGGACGCGGACGAACTCCGGCGTCTGCGGCTCGAGGTTGATTGACTCCACCTGCCCGACGGGCACGCCCGAGAAGGTGACGGCGCTGCCCGTGGCGAGGCCGTCGACCGCCTGCTTGAAGAAGATGTCGTAATGCTTGTCCTTGTCGCCGCCGGCCTGGGTGAGCCAGATGATGAAGGCGAGGATGGCGATCAGCATCGCCAGAACGACGCCGCCGACCAGGATATGGTTGGATCTCGTTTCCATCAGCGCTCAGCTTCCCCCTCGGCGGCCGCGGCTTCCCGCGCTTCCTCGGCCTCGACCGCCTCCTCGGCGGCACGGCCGCGCGGCCCGCGGAAATATTCCTGAATCCATTCGTGATCCAATGCCAGCAATTCCGGAATCGTTCCAACCGCCACCACCTTGCGGTCCGACAGCACCGCGACCCGGTCGCAGATTGTCCAGAGCGTGTCGAGGTCGTGGGTGATCAGGAAGACGGTGAGCCCGAGCTGGTCGCGAAGCTCGACGACCAGCTCGTCGAAGGCGGCGGCGCCGATCGGGTCGAGGCCGGCGGTCGGCTCGTCGAGGAACAGCAGCTCCGGGTCGAGCGCGAGGGCGCGGGCGATCCCGGCGCGCTTCCTCATCCCGCCCGAAAGCTCGGCCGGATATTTGGGCCCGGCGTCCGGGTCCAGGCCGACCATGACGATCTTGTAGGCGGCGATCTCGTCGAGCAGCCGCTCCGACAGCCGCGGGTAGAATTCGCGAAGCGGCACTTGGACGTTCTCGGCGACGGTCAGCGTCGAGAACAAGGCGGCGCCCTGGAACAGGATCCCCCAGCGCTTGCGAACCGCCTGAAGCTCGGCCTCGCGCGCGTGGAGGACGGGCACTCCGAACACCTCGACCTCGCCCTCGTCCGGGATCTGCAGGCCGATGATCGAGCGCATCAGCACCGACTTGCCGGTGCCCGAGCCGCCGACCACGCCCAATATCTCGCCGCGCTTCACCTCGAGGTCGAGGCCCTCGTGGATGATTTGCTCGCCGAAGCTGTTGCTCAGCCCGTGGACGGCGATGACGATCTCGGGCTCGCCCTCCTCGCTCACAGCCACCCCACCGAGGTGAAGAAGACGGCGAAGAAGGCGTCGAGCACGATGACCAGGAAGATGCCCTGGACGACGGCGGTGGTCGTGCGCAGGCCCACCTCCTCGGCGTCGGCCTCGACCTGCATGCCCTGGAAGCAGCCGGTAATGGCGATGATGAAGCCGAACATCGGGGCCTTGACCAGCAGCTGCCACAAATCGGTCATCGGGATGATGTCCCGGGTCCGCTGGACGAAGGTGATCGGCGGAATCCCGAGGCCGATCCAGCAGAACATGCCGCCGCCGATGATCGAGACGATCGCCGCGTAGAAAGCGAGGAGCGGCATCATGCTCACCGTCGCGAACACTCGCGGAAGCACCAGGGCCTCCATCGGCGACACCCCGATGGTGCGCATCGCCGCCACTTCCTCGGCGAGCTTCATCGAGCCGAGCTGCGCCGCGAACGACGAGCCCGACCGCCCGGCGACCATGATCGCGGTCATCAGCACGCCCAGCTCCTTGACCGACGAGCGGCCGATCAGGTTGATCGTGTAGACCTCGGCGCCGAACTGGCGGAGCTGGGTCGCGCCCTGCTGGGCAATGACGATTCCGACCAGGAAGCTCATCAGCCCGATGATGCCGAAGGCGTGCACGCCCACCACCTCGAAGCGCTGGACGATGGCGTTGATCCGGAACCGGCGCGGCTGGCGGAACACCTGGCCGAGCGAGATCAGCATCGCCCCGAAGAAGGCGAGCAGGCCGAGCATCGTCTGCGAAGCCAGGATCGTCGCGCTGCCGATCTCGTCGAGCACGCGGGTCAGCGCCGGCGGCGGGTCGGGGCGGACCTTGACCGGCTGGTCGGCCTTGGCGACCTGGCGCAGAAGCACGGCGACGCCGTTCTTGGCGCCGACGATCTCGCCGCCGCGCTCCTTGGCGGTGCGGTGGACCAGCCAGGCGCCGATCGTGTCCATCCGCCCCACTTCGGCGACATCGAGGACGAAGCCCTTGCCCTTCAGCCGCTCGAGCCGCGTCGGAAGCACTCCGAGCCGCGGCAGGACGAGGTCGCCGTGGAAGCGCAGCACCCGGCGGCCCTCCTCGACGCTCTCGCTGAACCTCGCGACGTTGCTCATCGGGAGCGACATGCGTCAAATCCCCGCGCCGGGCAAGCTGGACAGGCACTTGCGCGCAGGCGCATGGGGCGCGCCATGCCGGCCCGCCTCGCCATCTACGACATGGACAAGACGATCACGCGGCGCGCCACCTACACCCCCTTCCTCCTCCACGCCGCCCGCCGCCTGGCGCCGTGGCGGCTCGCGCTGCTGCCGCTCGCCGGCCTCCTCGGCCTCGCCTACGCGGCCAAGTTGATCGATCGAGGCAAGCTGAAGGAACTGAACTACCGCCTCCTCGTCGGCCGCCGGGTCGCCCCCGACCGCCTCGCCGCCGTGGTCGAAAGCTTCGCCGACGAGACGATCGCCACGAACGTCCACCCAGGCGCCCTGGCCGCCATCGCCGCCGACCGCGCCGCCGGCCGCCGACTGATCCTCGCCACCGCGTCTTATGAATTCTACGCCGCCGCCATCGCCCGGCGCCTGGGTTTCGACGACGTCATCGCCACCCGCACCGGCGTGGACGCGAAAGGCCGCCTCCACCCCCGCATCGAAGGTGAGAACTGCTACGGCGAAGCCAAGAAAGACAGGATCGAAGCCTGGCTGGCCTCCAAAGGCCTGACCCGCTCCACCATCCACCTCCGCTTCTACTCCGACCACCCCTCCGACGCCCCCCTGCACCGCTGGGCGGACGAGGCGGTAGCCGCCAACCCCGATGCGCGGCTGGCGAAGCTGGCCGAGGCGGAGGGTTGGGAAATCGTCCGCTGGGGCCAGGCCGATGGGCCTTAGCCTCTCTCCTGACGCGGGACAGAGGTTGGAGAAAGGGGGCGGCTCCTACCAAACCCGCACGCGCCGGATTCATTTGGCGCCGGCCGGGGCCCGCTCAAATCGACGGGTTCCGGCCGCCCCACCTACCCGGGGCCGACGGATTGATATGTGGATTTAAAAATGCTCTGAGACGATTCTACTCGGCAATCACTGTTGCTGGAGACTCGCCTGCAGTCGCTCAAGCAGGCTTATACCCTCCGATCGAATCTTCTCGATTTCGGTGAGAACGGCTGCCCACGTCTGGGCATTGCCCTCGTTGGCAAGTGAGAGGAATGAATTGTATTTGTGAATGTAGAGGGTCGCGTCGTCCCAGTCCGAACCCAATGGAATATCAGGTTCATTTAATTCCATATATGCGGCTAACCGTGAAGACTGAAGCGGAATACGACGGAGCACCTTCCCCTCTGTTTGCAAGAGCCTTAGGTTCAGCCCAATCTCGTATCGCAACGCTTGTTTGCGACGTGCCAAATCTCGCCACACCTCGGCCTCTTGCGCAACGCGAACGGCTTCCAGGCTCTGAACGGCCGCTTCCTGGCTCGCGCGCCTGGTCGCGCGAGCCCCGATGATCGCTGCCCCAAAGCCTGCTACGATGGCCACAATGCCGTTGGCCAGCAGGCCTAGCCATTCATCCCGTTTTTCATCGGCATTGTCCGGCGCGCGCTGAGACACTTGGGTCTTCTGGTTCTTACCGGTCGAATCCTGCGATGCGGTCGCGTGCTTGTCGGCGGCAGCTACCGCTTTCCCAGCGGCAAGGAGCGATGAGGCTGCGCTCAACAATCCCAAACTGCAGGCGATCTGGGTAGCTAGTCGGGTGGCCTGGTTCACCTCGATCAGTCTCTGGCTCCAACTAGCCCAGCGGCGCGAAGCACCGCCTCGTGATCGGACGTTGCAGCTTCGCGACGCGCTCTCAGAGAGCCGAGCAGGACTTGGCCCCTATCCAGTTGGAATGTCTCTGCCCGCTCCCTTAGTTCGGACACCGCTCGCTCGAGATCAGGGGCGTGATAGAGGCCCGTGCCAACGGTGAGCATGTCAGCTCCCGCATTGACGTATTCGTCGGCGTTTGTCGGTTTGACGCCTCCGTCGACCTCAATCACCAATCCGGGATGTCGCCCTTCAGCCGTCGCGCGAAGATCGCGAATCCTGTCGAATGTGTCGGGTGCAGAGCTTTGGCCGCCAAAGCCGACTGGCACTGCCAGAAAGTTCACGACGTCGAGATCCTCAATCCACGGGTAGACAGTGTCGACGGGAGTCGATGACAAAAGGGCCATGCCAACGGCAACCCCTCGATTCCGGAGATTATCGATGATCTTTCTATGCTGCGAAGTTGCTTCCGCGTGAAAGACTACAAGATCCACACCCGCATCGACAAACCTGTCAACCCAGTTTTCCGGCCGCTCTAACATGAGATGCGCTTCAATGGGACGATCGGTCCACGACCGGATTTGAGAAACTACATAGTCGCCAAAGGTAATACGGGGCGCGAAATGACCGTCCATTATGTCGAGCGTAAACATGTCTACGCCCGCTGTATCGGCTCTATTTACCTCGTTCTTCAGATTACTAAAATCTGCGTCCAGTATTGATGCAGCGATAATAGCCAATCTGTCCTCCTTGGGCACTATATTCCAATGACGACTGCCTTAACTGCTTCTAGCACCGATTCGGCCCGAGCGGAAGCGCGGGCAAAATCGTGCGTTCGGGTGAGATCATTTGGAACAGCAATCACCGCCAACCCGGCGGCAATAGCAGCGGCAAGACCAATTTGGCTGTCCTCGACAGCGACGCACTCGTCCGAGCGGACGCCCAGGCGCTCGACCGCGACGTCGTAAACATCAGGAGAGGGCTTCGGCCGCTTTACGTCCTCACCCGTGACCACGACCGAGAAGCAATGGCTGAGTTCCAACGCCTCGAGCGCCACATAAATTTCCGCGCTTCCCGACGAGGAAGCGATGGCGCAGATCAGCCCTTCCGACCGGGCGAGGTTCACCGCCTCAACCGCCGTAGGCATCGGCTGAACCCGACGTCGAAGCAATTCTATGTATAGGCTGGTTCTACGCGAGCATACCGCAGGCAGGTCTATTGACAGGGAGTGTGCCCTCGCAAGCCCAGCTACGATTTCCGCCTGTCGATGTCCTAGCCACCGCGTAAGATCACTTGCGTTCAGCGCGACGCCCAATTCGCCGAACGCGGCAATATAGGCCTGCTGCTGGAGCGGCTCCGTGTCGACAATGACGCCATCGAAGTCAAAGATTACAGCCCGCACATGACGAGCGCGCGTCACGTCCGCTGGTAGTTCTTGTTGTACCATTCGCTATATTCCGCAATTTGGCTGGATGACATAGCCGAGAGCCCCGCACACCGCGCCGCCACCGCCATGCGAGCTGACCACTCGAGCAACTCAGCGAAATTGAGCGCCTGGGACCAGGAATTGCCCCAAACCAACGCTCCATGACGTTCCAAAAGACAGGCCTGGCAACCCGTCGCAATCGTCGCCTCCAGGGATGCCGCAAGTACAGCCCGGTCCGCTGAAAAGCCGAGACATGGAACGCCGTCATTAAACGCTTCAGCTGTTCCGGTAACGTACGGATAAAGCGTCTCCCCATATATTGAGTACAGGGCCGCGTAGAAGGAGTGGGTGTGTATGACAAACCGAACATAGTCGGCTGCATTGTATATGCACATGTGTAAAGGAAGGTCGGTAGACGGGTGACGGTCGTTAGAAAGCCTTTGGCCGGTCTTGAGGTCTACCGGCACCAGATCTTCGCCAGTTACTTCTGAGCACCTAACCCCAGAAGCCTTAATCCATACCGTCCGCTCTACACCTACCTCGCAAAAGCTCGCATTGCCGGAAGAGCCTCGCACAAGGCCCGCCTCGGCGATAGATTTATGTAGGTCTATTAACGTCGCCTCGTCAGAGTGCGCCAATCGCATGTCGAAATTCCAGTCGAAGCAGCTTGGAGCCCGGCTCAAGCATGATGCGGTAAGAAACTACGCTAGGTACAAAAAGAAACTCCCCCTCCTTGAAACACCCTCCGGCCTCTCCGATGAAAATCTCGATATTGCCGGATACCACATAAAGGACATGGTCCGAGTCCGCGCCGAGGGGGCCATCTGCCTCATTCTTGGAAAGCTCTGCTGTGTTGCCACCAAGATTTTCTAAAAGAAAAGTTGAAGAAGCTTCCTGTTCGGTTAAGCAGGTTTTCAACATGCTTTTAGTCATTTGCCGAGGCATCCATCTACGGTCACGCGTTCCCAGCTTGCGAAGCAGATCATAAAATTGATCAACTGAGCGTGCCCATCCCCACGGAAATAACACGTCCGTTCCCTCGTGAGTTTCGCCCCAAAAGTCCACTCCAGGCGGAGCCGGGCTTAGAGAACTAAGCACAGCTCCCCTTGTATCGAGGTCATCTCGTACAGAAGCACAATAGTCCTTTATCAGCCTTAGCGTGCGGCCAGTGAATGCCGCATCGTCAACGACAAGTACCTTACTAACTGTTGACAGCTCTTCCGGCAGCCCGATTATATGACGTCCCTCGCCTTCCTCTCTTATGCTTGCTTCAAATACAGGTACTGTAAGGCTTGAGCTAAGACGCGCAGCTACTTCGAGGCTACCATTCCAATGGCGGGTCTCGTCCGTCCAGGCGAGAATGGCCTGCGGAGCGAACTCGCTTCGGTTGATCCAGCCAAGTAACTTTTCAACGGCACTGGCTGCGGCAGCAGGCGTGCTTAGCGCGCGAGCCGTGATCGAGAGTTGGCGCTGGGTTCGCATTATGACTGCAGAGCGGATCAGCCGGATAACGCCAGAAAGTTCTTCTTCCCCGGTATTAGTTACAATCTCGGACCGCTCCCGCTCTGTCGAGGGCACATCCGCCGCGCTCTCTATCAACTGAACAATTGGCCGCGATCGCTCGGAATAATGAGTTAGTGAAATTCCTCGCTTCCGCAGTTCTTTTGTGAGAACGCTATAATCGTTCTGTCCAGAGATTATATAGACGTGCTGGTACGAGTTCTCCAGTGCAGCCGCGACGCTGGCTGCAATTACTCTTTCTCGAACATTAGACGGCGTTCCCGGTTGATTGATGATTTCTATGTCGGAATCGTGCCAAGCCTGTTGCTCAAACTCGTCTCCTAGCGACGTCGGGTCGGAAAATAAAAAGTAGCGATCTATTGCTTGATTGGCCGAGAGTGCATCTTCCTGCATGCACGAGGTGATCCACGCCGCGACGTCGCGCACGACCACTTGCTTGCCTGCAAGCCGAATTGCATTTCTCAAATCCGGCCAGTCAACAATTACAGCCGCCTTGACGGTCACAATTCAATCCGTGAGGAAAAGCGCATGCGCACCTACAGGGCTCTAAGTCACCTAAGACATCGAACCAGCTTAACTGATTGAGAGACACAAGGGGAGTCTACAACCTGGAAGCTGCCCGCCTCACGCAGGATGCGCCGTCCCCTGTTGGTTGCGCCGCTTGGAGAAAGCCGGCCACACTCGGCCCCACCCCTATAGCGCGGCGCATCGCGACTCATTGGCATCGGTCGAAGAGCGTTCGGAAACAGTCTGCCCGTTCGAATGATCGCGGCGCAACGACGCAGCGACCAAAGGCTTCTTCGTCGCCCCGTCGCCGTCGCCGGGCCTTCCTAAAGCTCCCGTTCACCTCCCTCGGCTACATTGCGCTCCGTCCCCGAACGCCTATGTAGGGCGGGAATGCTTATCGAGAGTGGCGCTTCGCGGCCACGCCCCTGGCGGGACCCCGCGAAAGCACCACTTTCGTGGGAGATTTTATGTCCGACAACCCCAACCCCAGCCCCCGCGATCCGGGCAACCCCTGGCTGAAGTCGCTGTTCATCTGGGCGGGGATCCTGCTCGCAGTCGTCCTGTTCGTCCAAATCGTCGACGGCGGCGGGCGCGGCGCCGGGCAGGGGGCGATCGCTTATTCGGATTTCCTCGCCAAGGTCGATGAGGGCAGTGTCGCCGACGTCGCGATCGGCAAGGAGACGGTGACCGGCCACCTCGCCAACGGCGAGGGCTTCAAGGCCAACGCCATCCCCGATCCGGGCCTCCCCGAGCGCCTGCGCTCCCACGGCGTCAAATTCTCCGGCCAGCCCGAGGCGCAGACCTCGATCTGGGTCTATTTCCTGGTGCAGTCGCTGCCGATCCTGCTGATCGTCGGCATCGCCTTCTTCGTGATGCGGCAGATGCAGAAGAATGCGGGCTCGGGCGCGATGGGCTTCGGCAAGTCGAAGGCGCGGCTCCTGACCGAGAAGCAGGGGCGGGTGACGTTCGACGACGTCGCTGGGATCGACGAGGCGCGCGACGAATTGCAGGAGATCGTCGACTTCCTGAAGGACCCGTCGAGGTTCGCCAGGCTGGGCGGCAAGATCCCCAAGGGGGCTTTGCTGGTCGGAGCTCCCGGCACCGGCAAGACCCTGCTCGCCCGCGCCATCGCCGGCGAGGCCAACGTGCCCTTCTTCACCATCTCGGGCTCGGACTTCGTCGAGATGTTCGTCGGCGTCGGCGCGTCGCGGGTGCGCGACATGTTCGACCAGGCCAAGAAGAACGCCCCCTGCATCGTCTTCATCGACGAGATCGACGCGGTCGGGCGGCATCGCGGCGCGGGGCTCGGCAACGGCAATGACGAGCGCGAGCAGACCCTCAATCAGCTGCTCGTCGAGATGGACGGTTTCGAGGCCAACGAGGGCATCATCATCATCGCCGCGACCAACCGCCCCGACGTGCTCGATCCGGCGCTCCTGCGCCCCGGCCGGTTCGACCGCCAGGTGGTGGTTCCCCGCCCCGACATCGACGGGCGCGAGAAGATCCTCGCCGTCCACATGAAGAAGGTGCCGCTCGCCCCCGACGTCGACGTCCGCACCATCGCCCGCGGAACGCCCGGCTTCTCCGGCGCCGACCTCGCCAACCTCGTCAACGAGGCCGCTTTGCTCGCCGCCCGCAAGGGCAAGCGCCTCGTCGCGATGAGCGAGTTCGAGCTCGCCAAGGACAAGGTGATGATGGGCGCCGAGCGCAAGTCGATGGTGATGACCGAGGACGAGAAGAAGGCGACCGCCTATCACGAGGCCGGCCACGCCCTGGTCTCGCTGCACGTCCCCGGCTGCGACCCGCTCCACAAGGTGACTATTATCCCGCGCGGCCGGGCGCTGGGGGTGACCTGGAACCTCCCCGAGCGCGACCGCTATTCGATGACGATGAAGCAGATGAAGGCGCGGCTCGCGCTCTGCTTCGGCGGCCGGATCGCCGAGCAGCTCATCTACGGCCAGGACGAACTCAATACCGGCGCCTCGAACGACATCCAGCAGGCCACCGAGATGGCGCGCTCGTTGGTAATGGAATATGGCATGTCGGAGAAATTGGGCTGGCTTCGCTACCGCGACAACCAGGAGGAAGTGTTCCTCGGCCACTCCGTCGCGCGCAGCCAGAGCGTCTCCGAGCAGACCGCCCAGCTGATCGACCAGGAGGTCCGCCGGCTGATCGAGGAAGCCGAGGCGGCGGCGCGGGCCGTGCTCACCGAGCATATCGAGGAGCTTCACCGGCTCGCCCAGTCACTGCTCGAATATGAGACGCTCACCGGCGAGGAGGCCAAGAAGGCGATCAAGGGCGAGGATATCGGCCGCGGCGATTCGAGCTCGTCGCGCCCGCTGCTGCCGATCGCCGGCTCGGCCATCCCCAGCACAAGGCGGCCGCGCGGCGGCGGCATAGGCGGCCCCGCCCCCCAGGGCGCCTGAGCGTTCAAGCGCGGTTCACCCGCCGCCGCCATCGTCCTTGCGGATCACGTGGGAGGGTGCGGATGCGGAAATTCCTGGCCTTGACGGCGGTTCTGACCGCAGTGCTGGCGCCGGCCGGCGCGGAGGCGATGCCGGTCTCGCTGTTCCTTCAGAAAGCGCAGGCGCTTCAGGCCAAAGGCATGCTCGCCCTGTTCGCCAGCGACTACAAATTGCTCAAGGCCGAGGTCACCAACGCCAGCGCCCAGCTCCGCGCCGAGCGGCTCGCCGCCCGCGCCGCCGGCCGCCGCCCGGCCTACTGCCCGCCGCAGGATCAGGGCAGCCTCGACAGCAACGAGCTTCTCGCCGCCTTCCGCGCCATCCCGCCCGCCGTCGCCGCCCGCACCGAGGTCAGGGACGCGCTGCGCGCCCTCCTCGCCCGCAAATTCCCCTGCGCGCCCTAGGCTGGATCGGCATTCAGAGCGCGAAGGATGCCAGTTTCTAGTCCTCCCTGTCGGCGAAGCCGATGGGGAGGGGGACCGCGCGTAGCGCGGTGGAGGGGCATCCAGCGTTGATAGCCCCTCCACCAGGCTTCGCCTGGTCCCCCTCCCCATGGAGCTGCGCTCCACAGGGAGGACTGAAAGCCTATACGGCCTAGGGTTCAGCCGAACACGCCGAGCGCCACCAGCAGGAGCAGGAACAAGGCGAGCGCCACCGTCGCCAACATCAGCAGGGCCAAGGTCCGCCACGCCGCGCCGAACCGCGTGACCTGATAGGCGCCGCGCAGCTGCCGGTAGATATGCACGGGCGGCACGGCGAGGGAGAGGAGGGCGATGAAGGCGGAGGGAAACCCGATCTCCCGCATCAACACCAGCGTGACCAACCCCAGGCTCATCGCCGCGATCGAATAGGTCACGAAGACGAGGTGGTCGTAGGCCCTGAACTCGCGCCGGTAGCGTTCGCGGTGAAGGAACAGCAGCCACAGAAAGGGCACCGAAATCGGAATCAGCGCCCAGGAGAATTTATAGGCGTTCGACTGCAGCTTGTAGAGCATCAGCGAAGGATTGCGGCCGGCTCTCTCCATCGGCTCGCGCAGCCAAAGCGGCACGTCGTCGGAGACCCGGACGACGCTGCCCTGCACCAGCCCCTTCTCGTTCATCGTCCTGACCAGCGCCAGCTGCTCGCCGGCCAGCTTGACCCGGGCGTCGATGTCGGCGGTGGGCTTGTGCGCCGCCGCCAGGGCCGAGCGCTCCGCCTGCATCCTGGCGATCTCCGTCTCGCGGATTCGGACGTTCTCCGCCAGCCCGCGATGGACTCCGGTCGGGTCGACGGCGAGGCCGCCGCCGAAGGCGCTGAACATGGCGAACATCAGGAAGACCGAGAACAGGAACAAAGCGAGCGGCGACACGAACTTCGCCCGCTCGCCGTGGATGTAGCGCCGGGTGAGCTCGCCGGGCCGCCAGGCGAGGAGCGGCAGCGTCCGCCAGATCTTGCCGTCGAGGTGGAGGACCCCGTGGGCGAGGTCGTGCCACCAGGCCGCGACGGTGCGGTGGACGTGCGCCGCCTGGCCGCATTGATGGCAATAGGCGCCGATCAGCGCCGCCCCGCAATTGAGGCAAAGCCCTTCCCTTTGGCCTTCATGCTCTCCCGCGCCCGGCTCGAGCGCGCGCGCGACGAGGCCGCCCGTTACGGCGTCGCCGACCGCCTCCATGCCCCCTGGTCCCATGGCCGCGATCATGGCCGAACCGCCCGCCCCGTGTCGAGACGTTCCGCGTGCCCGCCCGCCGTGCTAGGCCCGCCCCTGTGACCAGGACGGGACTTCTCGGCGGCTCCTTCAACCCCGCCCACCGGGGCCACCGCCGGATCAGCCGGGCCGCGCTCGACGCGCTCGGGCTCGACGAGATCTGGTGGCTGGTCTCGCCGGGCAACCCGCTGAAGCCCGCGCGCGGGATGGCGTCCTTGCCGGCCCGCTTCGCCTCGGCCCGCCGAGCCGCGCGCGGCCTGCCCATCCGGGTCACCGCGATCGAGCGCGAGCTCGGCTCGCCTTTCACGGTCGACACGCTCCGCGCCCTCCTCGCCCGCTATCCCAACCGCCGCTTCGTCTGGCTGATGGGCGAGGACAATCTCATCGAGTTTCACCGCTGGCGGCGCTGGCGGGAGATCGCCCGGCTCGTGCCGATTGCGGTCGTTTCGCGTCCGGGATATGATGGCCCCGCCCACGCGGCTCGCGCGATGGGCTGGCTTCGGCGCTTCGTCCGGCCCGCGGCCGAGGCGCGTTCCTGGACGGAGTGGAGACTGCCGGCGCTCGTGCTCTTGAAGCTGCCGCTCGATCCGACCTCCGCCACGCGCATCCGCGCCGCCGACCCCGACTGGCACGAACTCGCCGGTCAATCGTTCAACCCCAAGGCCCTGCGCGACGGCGTGACGCGCAAGGCCCTGATCTAAGGAGGCACATTGCCCGCACCGAAACCGGCTCCCTCTCAGGACGGAGCGACAGCAAAGGTCGAGGCCCTGCATGAACTGGTGCTTCGGTCGCTCGACGACGATCAGGCCCAGGACGTCGTCTCGATCCCCCTCACCGGCAAGTCCAACATCGCCGACCATATGGTGATCGCCTCCGGGCGCTCGACCCGCCAGGTCGCCTCGATGGCGCAGAAGCTGACCGAGCGGATCAAGCAGGATCTCGGCCGCAGCGTCCGGGTCGAGGGGCTTCCGGTCGCCGACTGGGTGCTGATCGACGCCGACGACGTCATCGTCCACATCTTCCGCCCCGAGGTGAGGAGCTTCTACAATTTGGAACGGATGTGGAGCTTCGAGGAAACCGCCGCGGCGGCCCATTGAGGCGGGCACGGCGGCGCGAAATGGACTCGTCATGCCGGACTTGATCCGGCATCCACCTTCTTGATGGCGCTGGGAAAGAAAAAGTGGACCCCGGATCAAGTCCGGGGTGACGGTTAAACGATGCTCCTCCACATCGTCGCGCGCGGGAAGATCGGGCGGGGCCCGGAGGCCGAGCTGGTCGAGCGCTACCTGAAGCGGGTGGCCTGGCCGGTCAGGGTCACCGAGCTTGCCGAGACGGGCGGCCGCCCGCCCGCCCCGGCCGAGAACGCCGTCACCATCCTCCTCGACGAGAAAGGCGAGCAACTTCCCAGCCTCGATCTCGCCCGCCGGCTCGAGCGCTGGCGCGACGACGGCAAGCGCGAGGCGCGCTTCCTGATCGGCGGCGCCGACGGCTTCGGCGAGGGGGAACGCGCCTCGGCCGACCTCCTCCTCGCCTTCGGCCGCGCCACCTGGCCCCACCTCCTCGCCCGGGCGATGCTCGCCGAGCAATTGTGGCGCGCCACCGCGATCCTTGCGAACCACCCCTATCATCGGGAAGGATGAGCGCGTGACCCGATTGCTCGCCCTCTTCCTTCTCCTCCTCGGCCTCGGCGCCGCGGTCGCGCAGACCGCCGGCCCCTCGGATCCCCGCGAGCTGGTCGCGGCCAAGCAGGAAGCGGAAGCCGCGCGCGTAAAGTCCGAACGGCTCGAGCAGCAGGCCGCCCGGGCGACCGGCGCGGCGGAGCAGGCGCGAACCCGATCCGCCGCCCTCGCCGCCCGGATCGAGGCGGCCGAGGCGGAGATCACCGCCTCGCAGGCGCGGGTCGCGCTGGTCGAGCAATTGCGGCGCGAGCAACGCGCGCGCCTCGCCGCCCAGCAGGCGCCGCTCGTCCGGCTCACCGCCGCGCTCCAGACCATGGCGCGCCGTCCGCCCGCTTTGGCGCTGATCCAGCCGGGCTCGGTCGACGAGGTCGTCCACGTCCGGGCCCTGCTCGCCTCGACCCTGCCGGAGATCAGGGCGAGGACGGAGGGCCTCAGGGCCGAGGTCGCGCGCGGCAACCAGCTCCGCCGCCAGGCCGAGCTCGCGCTCGCCGCGCTCCAGGCCAGCCGGGCGGACCTGCGCAATCGCCGGATCGCCCTCGCCCGGTTCGAAGCGCGCGAGCGGGCCGCGTCGCAGGGCCTGATGGAATCGGCGCTCAACGAATCCGACCGCGCTCTCGCCTTCGGCGAACGCGCCCGCGAGCTCGACGCGCTCGAGGGCACCCGCGCCTTCCAGGACGCGCTCCGTACCCGGCTCGCCGCGCTTCCCGCCCCGGCGCTGCGCCCGGTCAATCCGCCGACGGACGTCCACCGCCCGGTCTACGTCCTCCCGGTGCAGGGCCGCCTGGCGACGGGCGCCGGCGAGCTTTCGGACGCCGGAGTCCACGCCCGCGGCCTCACCTTCGATGCCGCCGCCGATGCCGCCGTCGTCGCCCCCGCGCCCGGCCGGATCGTCTACGCGCGCCCCTTCCGATCCTGGGGTCAGGTGGTGATCGTCGACCATGGCGGCGGCTGGACGACGACGATCACCAATTTGGGCGCCCTCGCCGTCCACGAAGGCGACCGCGTCGGCCGCGGCGATCCGCTCGGCCGCGCCGCCGGCGGCCGCCTCTCGGTCGAGCTGCGCCGCAACGGCACCCCGATCTCGATCACCGACCTGCTCTGAAGACAAAGCGTCCCATTCACCTCCCGTTGCTTTCCGCCCGCTAGAAAAGCGGCTAAGCTCGGCCCGAAAACCCTTTCTTCCAGGATTACCCGCTTCATGGCTTCGTCCAACCTCATCCGCTCCCTCGGCCTCGTCACCGCCGTGGCGATCGTCCCGGCCGCCACCGCCGCCTTCGCCGCGGTCGACGTCAACACCTATCGCGAGCTCGACCAGTTCATGGCGGTGTTCCAGAAGGTCAGGTCCGATTATGTCGACCAGGTCGACGACAAGACCCTGATCCGCGGCGCGATCGACGGAATGCTCAACAGCCTCGATCCGCACAGCTCCTATCTCGACGAGCGCGGCTACCGCTCGCTGATGACGACGACCGACGGCGAATATGGCGGCCTCGGCCTCAACGTCACGATGGAGGACGGCGCGGTGAAGATCGTCGCGCCGATCGAGGACAGCCCCGGCGCCAAGGCGGGGCTCAAGTCGGGCGACTACATCACCCATTTGAACGGCAAGCTGATCTACGGCGGCACGTTGGACGAGGCGGTGGATTCGATGCGCGGCGCGCCGGGCACCGCAATCCGCCTCACCATCGTCCGCCCCGGCCGCGACAGGCCGTTCGACGTCTCGATCACCCGCGCCAAGATCGAGCTGCCGGCGGTCAAGTGGCTGGTCAAGGACGGCATCGGCGTGATCAACGTCAACACCTTCAGCCGCACCACCACTCAGGAGGCGCTGGCGGCGATCAACAGCATCAACAAGTCGCTCGGTCACGCCCCGGCCGGCTATATCGTCGACCTGCGCTCCAACCCCGGCGGCCTGCTCGACCAGGCGGTCGGCCTCTCCGACGTGTTCCTCGAACAGGGGGAGGTGGTCAGCCAGCGCGGCCGCAACAAGGGCGACATCGAACGCTATTATGCCCAGCCCGGCGACGCCACCCGCGGCGCGCCGATCGTCGTCCTAGTCGATGCCGGTTCGGCCTCTGCGGCCGAGATCGTCGCCGCCGCGCTCCAGGACCATCACCGCGCGCTGCTGATGGGCGAGAAGACCTTCGGCAAGGGCTCGGTCCAGACCCTGCTGCCCTTGAGCGAGAAGACGGCTTTGCGCCTCACCACCGCGCGCTACTACACGCCGTCGGGCCGCTCGGTGCAGGAAGGCGGCATCACCCCGGACATCGAGGTGCCGCAGCTCTCCG
>JAXDPA010000069.1:0-39561 GCA_034668685.1 Sphingomonadales bacterium
CGCCATCGCCGCTGTGCATCCGTTGGAACCCAAGCTTTTCAAGGACTGGACGGTCGGCTGCGACAACGGCCGCGCCTGCCTTGCGGTGGCGCTCCAGCCGGAGACCGAGGAGCCGGACCAATGGCTGACCCTCGACCTCGAACGCGGCGCGGCCGCGGAGGCGCGGCCGCGCATCGCGATCGACGTCGAGGCCCCGGCCGGCTCCGGCGTCTACGCCGACGGCAGGAAGCTGCCGGTCGTGCTCGGGATGGGCAAGCACAGCGGCGAGGTCGCCAGCGGCGCCGACGCCCTGGTGGCCGCTCTGCGCTCGGCCACGAAGCTCGAGGTGCGCGACGCGGCCGGCAAGAGGCTTGGCTTCATCTCGCCGGCCGGAGCGAGCGCGGCCTTGCTCTACATGGACGACCGGCAGGGCCGCGTCGGCACGGCGACCGCCCTTGCGCGGCCCGGCCCGAAGCCCGCTTCGGCCGTGCCGCCGCCGTCGGCCTACCCGGTCGTCCATGCCGCCTTGCGTTCGGCCACGCCGCCGCGGCGCATGGGCCGGGCCGAATGGGTGCGCCTCCGCCTCGCGGCCTGCAACGACGGCGATCCCGACGACGGCGTGCCCGCCGATTTCTACCGGCTCGACGCTACCCACAGCCTCGCCTCGATCCCGGCCCATTGCCTGAGCGGCGCCTATAACGGCGCGTCCCTGCTCTACGTCGCGGGCGAGACCGGGCCGTGGCGCCCGGCCCAATATGATTATCCGCTCGACAATAAGGACGACGACGGGCCCGTCGGCCTCCAGTTCAACGCCGATTACGACCCCCGCACCGGCAGGCTCGAAATGTTCATGAAGGGCCGCGGCCTGGGCGATTGCGGCACCACCGAGGATTATGCCTGGGACGGAACGCGCTTCCGGCTGACCTATGCGGGGCGGATGGACGAATGCCGCGGCGCGCTGACCCGCATTCCGGTGTGGCGGGCAACGGTGCACTGAATTGCGTCATGCCGGACTTGATCCGGCATCCACCTTCCGTGGCCACAAGAGAAGGTAGACCCCGGATCAAGTCCGGGGTGACGATTACGGCGCGAAGCGCTCCGCTTCCGCGCGCGCGAGGAGGACGGAGAAGCGTTCGTCGGCGTCGCTCCATTCCCGCTCGATGGACCAGCCGCCGGCCAGCAGCATGAAGCGGCCGTCGCGGCCGCCGTATTTGTGGCTGTTCTCGGTGTGGATCGTATCGCCCTTCTTCATCGTGAAGCGGAGGCCGTCGACTCCGAAGCGGACGTCCCGGGTGGCCTCAAGATGCATCTCGACGCGGCTGCGCGCTTCGTTCCACAGCGCCTTGTGGCGGAAGGCCTCGACCGGAATGTCGCCGTCGAGTTCGCGGTTGATCCGTTCGAGCAGGTTGAGGTTGAAGGCGGCGGTGATCCCCTGCGGATCGTCATAGGCGCGGAGCAATTCGGCCGGATCCTTGACCCGGTCGACGCCGACCAGGAGCCAGGCGCCGACGCCGAGCGTCGCCTTCATCGCCCGCAGCAGGTCGACCGCGGTCGCGGCCACCATGTTGCCGATCGTCGAGCCCGGGAAGAAGCCGAGCTTGGGGGCGGCGCCGATTTCGGCGGGAAGCGTGATCGGCCGCATGAAATCGGCCTCCACGGGATGGACCGCGACCGCCGGGAACTCGGCGGCGAGCTCCGCGGCGGCCTCGCGCAGGAAGTCGCCCGATATGTCGATCGGGACGTAGGCGGAGGGGCTCGAATGCTCGATCAGGATCCGGGTCTTGGTCGACGAGCCCGATCCGAATTCGATGATCGCCGAGCCCGATCCGACCAGCGCCCCGACTTCGCCGCTATGGGCTTCGAGCAGCGGGGCCTCGGTGCGGGTGAGATAATATTCGGGGAGCCGGGTGATTTCCTCGAACAGCTCCGAGCCGCGGCGGTCGTAGAACCAGCGCGAGGGAATGGCGCGGATCGGCGCGGCGAGGCCCGCGAGGACGTCGCGGCGGAAGGCGGGATCGGCGCGAATGAGGCGCGGCGCGTCCACCTCTCAGGCGTCCCGCGCGAGTCGGAGGCCGCAGAACTGCCAGCGCTGATGGGGATAGAAGAAGTTGCGGTAGGAGGGGCGCAAATGGCCGCGCGGCGTCGCGCAGGATCCGCCGCGAAGCACCATCTGGTTGATCATGAACTTGCCGTTATATTCGCCGACCGCGCCTTCCTCGGGCCGGAAGCCGGGATAGGGCAGATAGGCGCTGGCGCACCATTCCCAGACGTCGCCGAAGAGCTGGCGAAGGCCGTGAGCTTCGGGCGCCGGGCGGGGGCGGACCGGGCCGGCTTTGTCGAGCAGGTTGCCGTCGTCCGGATCGTAGCCGGTCGCGGCGGCTTCCCACTCGGCCTCGGTCGGAAGCCGCGCGCCGGCCCAGCGGGCGAAGGCGTCCGCTTCGTAATAGCTGACGTGGCAGACCGGCTCGGCCGGCTCGACCGGGTGAAGGCCGTCGAGGCCGAAGCGCAGCCAGGCGCCGTCGCCGCGTTGCCAGTAGAGCGGCGCTTCGACGCCGTTCGAGCGCACCCACTCCCAGCCGTCGGCGAGCCAGAGAGTCGGCGACGAATATCCGCCCTCCTCGATGAAGCGCAGCCATTCGGCATTGGCGACCGGCCGGTCGGCGATCTCGTGCGGCGGAACGAGGGCGCGGTGACGGGGCCGCTCGCAATCGAAGGCGAAGCGGCCGTCGGGCGCGCCGATCTCCACGACTCCGCCCGCCCGCCGGGCGCCGTCGAGCGGCGGCGGGGGCGGAGCCGCCTGTGCCGGCTCGCGCGGCCAGACCGCCGGGTTCAGCGGGTTCTCGGCGAACGCGGCTAGCATGTCGGTCAGCATCAGCTCCTGATGCTGCTGCTCGTGGTTGAGGCCGAGCTCGACGAGGCGAAGCGCCGCCGGCGGCAGATAGGGAAGGGCGCGGACAAGCGCCTCGTCGACCGCGGCGCGGTAGGCGCGGATCTCGTCGAGGCTCGGGCGGCTGAGCATGCCGCGGCGCGGCCTCGGATGGCGCTCGCCTTCGCCGTCGTAATAGGAGTTGAACAGATAGGCATAATCCTCGTCGAAGGCGCTGTAGCCTTCGACCTGGTCGCGCAGCACGAAGGTCTCGAAGAACCAGCTGGTGTGGGCGAGATGCCACTTGGCGGGCGAGGCCTCCGGGTTCGGCTGCAGAGTGGCGTCGGCATCAGACAGGGGCTCGGCGAGCGCCAGGCTCAGCGCCCGCACCGCGCCGTAGCGCTCGGCGGCTTCGTCGCTGCGCGGATATTCGGCCTGGCTCGCCATCCATTCCCCCTCTCGGGCCAGAACCATTCTAGCGCCGTAACGTGGCCTAGTCAGCGTTTCTCGTCGCTCCCGGTTCCCACAGCACGTCTCCGCCATTCGCCTTGGCCGCCAGGCGGGCGAGGACGAACAGCCAGTCCGACAGCCGGTTGAGATAGACGAGGGCGAGCGGGTTCAAGGCCATTTCGCGCGAGGCGGCGACGGCGCTGCGCTCGGCGCGGCGCGCGATGGCGCGGGCGAGGTGGAGATGCGCCGCCGCCGCGCCGCCGCCGGGCAGGATGAAGCTCCTGAGCGGCTCGAGCGCTTCGTTCATCGCGTCGATCTCGGCCTCGAGCCGGTCGATCTGCCTCTGGACGATGCGCAGCGCCATTTGGGAGGGCGCGAAATCCTCGCCCGGCGTGGCGAGATCGGCGCCCAAATCGAACAATTCGTTCTGCACGGCGGTCAGTCGCCGGCGCTGGGTCTCGTCTTCGACGTGGAGCAGAGCGAGGCCGATCGCGCTGTTCGCTTCGTCGACGTCGCCGATCGCGGCGGCGCGAGGGCCGTCCTTGGCCATGCGCGAGCCGTCGGCGAGGCCGGTCGTGCCGTCGTCGCCGGTGCGCGTATAGATTTTGTTGAGGCGGACCAGCTCAATGCCTCCCGCCGGCGAGCAGCAGGATGAGGACGGCGAAGATGATCGCCACCGCCTGGAACAGGATCCGCTTGCGCATCAGCGCCTGCGAGCGCTGGCCGGTCAAATCGCGCCCCTGGGCCATGCCGATCACGCCCTTGACCAGGATGAACAGGGTCGCGCCGGCGGCGGCGAACATCAGGACGAAGAGCAGGATCCGCATCGCGCCTATCTAGACCCGCGCGGCGGAATATCCAGCTTTACTCTCCCTTCTCCCTTGGGGAGAAGGGTTGGGATGAGGGCATTCGGACTGCGAGAACTCGCACGGACGCAACTCTGTGCATGTCCGCCAACGCCGCAACCCCTCACCCCTAACCCCTCTCCCCAAGGGAGAGGGGAATTGTGGTCGAATACCCCTCCGGCAATTGGCCGCTGCGCAGCGCGGCGACCAGCTCGGCCGGATCGGCGCCGGCTTGGCGCAGGCTGGCCAGGGTCGGCGCCCCGTGGCGCTTGGCGAGGCGGCGGCCTTCGGGGTCGGTGAGCAGGGGATGGTGATGGTAGAGGGGCGTCGGAAGGCCGAGCAGGGCCTGGAGCAGGCGGTGAACGTCGGTCGCGGCGTAGAGGTCGCGGCCGCGCACCACGTCGGTCACGCCCTGCGCCGCGTCGTCGATCGTGACGGCGAGGTGGTAGCTGACCGGCGCGTCCTTCCGCGCCAGCACGACGTCGCCGAACGCCTCCGGCTCGGCCTGCGCCTCGGTGTCGCCGTCCTTCCAGTAGAGCGGTCCCGCGGCCCGGGCCGCCCTGGCAACGTCCAGCCGCCAGGCATGCGGTTCGCTTATCCGCGCGGACCGCGCCTCGGAGGAGAGGTGCCGGCAGGTGCCGGGGTAGACCGGCCCGTCCGGCCCGTGCGGCGCGGAGGCGCTTGCGGCGATCTCGGCGGCGATGGCGGCGCGGGTGCAGAAGCAGGGATAGACCAGCCCCTTCGCCTTCAGCTCCTCCAGCGCGGACGCGTAGAGCGGCAGCCGCGCCGACTGGCGAACGACCTCGCCGTCCCAGCCGAGCTCGAGCCAGGCGAGGTCCTCGAATATGCCCGCGACGAAGGCCTCGCGAGTCCGCCCGGGATCGATATCCTCGATGCGCAGCAGGAAGGCGCCGCCGCGCTCGCGGGCCTGATCGTGCGCCAGCAGGCACGAATAAGCATGGCCGAGGTGTAGCCGCCCCGTCGGGCTCGGCGCGAATCGGCCGACGACGCGGCTCATCGGCCACAGGTCCGAAAAATTCCCGCCGAGTCTTGACCGCGACTCCCGGTTGCAGTCATGACGGCGTAACCTTCTCATTCGAGAAGATTACGGACAGGGGACGCCTCTCCCCCGTCCTGAGTGCGACAGGCGGGGCCGTTCGGGGGTGTCCGGAAGGACACGGAAGGGCCGTCGCGGGCATATGTATCATCCCGACCTCATCAGACATCCCGACGCCTGCCCCGCGCTCGTCCTCAACGCCGATTACACGCCGCTGAGCTATTACCCCTTGTCCCTGTGGCCGTGGCAGACGGCGGTCAAGGCGGTGTTCCTCGAGCGGGTCGACATCGTCGCCCAATATGTCCGCGAGGTGCACAGCCCGACCCGGACGATGCAGCTCCCCTCGGTGATCGCGCTTCGCCAATATGTGAAGCCCAGCGAGCATCCCGCCTTCACCCGGTTCAACCTGTTCCTTCGCGACCGCTTCGCCTGCCAATATTGCGCGAGCGGGCAGGAGCTGACCTTCGACCATGTCGTGCCGCGCGCCCAGGGCGGGCGGACGACCTGGGAGAATGTCGCCACCGCCTGCGCGCCGTGCAACCTCAGGAAGGGCGGACGGACCCCGGCCGAGGCCCACATGAACCTCAACCGCCGCCCCTACCGGCCGACCAGCTGGCAGCTCCAGGAGCATGGACGAAGCTTCCCGCCGGGCTATCTCCACGAGAGCTGGCGCGACTATCTCTACTGGGACGTCGAGCTGGAGGCTTAGGCGGATCGCGCGCTGGAGCGCTAACGAGCGGGGCGAATCGTTTTCATCCGTTCGCCCTGAGCCTGTCGAAGGGATTCCTTTCTTTGCAAAGGGAAGGAAAGGGCTTCGACAAGCTCAGCCCGAACGGTTCGGGCGTCTACAAGCACCCTACCCCCTACCCCCCCGTCACGGTGACCGCGTCGGCGAAGGCGAGGGAGTAAACGGGGGCGCCCTCGGCATCCTCGACCTCGATGCACTGGTCGAGCCGGACCGCGCCGTGGAGGACGTCGTCGGCGATCATCGAGCGGGCGTCGGCCAGCGCCGCCATCCGCATCCGCGCCACCGAGGCCAAATCGCGGCCCTCGCCGTCGCGCAGCAGGCCGCGACGGTCTCTGAAATGGAAGAAATAATGAGCCACTTCGTTCGGCTCCTCGGGGGCTGGAGGCGGCAGCGGGGACCGCCTCTCAAGCGGCCGACGCCGTGTCTTCGATGCGGCAATACGAGCCTCTCAACGCCGCCCGACGCGAATCTGATCCACATCAAGCACTTAAACTTGACATTGGAATGGGTGCGAATTCCAGAACATGTTATGGACGATGCATTGCCAGTCCTCGATCCGGGCCCTGGCGACCGAGAGAGAATTCGTGCTCCCGCCCTGTTCCGCGGGAGAACGCGAATGCAGCCCCTCCAAAACCCCCTGCAAGCCCTGGTCCGAAACCTCGAGCTGCGCGCCCCGCTCTCCGAGCCCGACCGTCAGGCGCTGCTCGGCCTGCCCTTCAATCTGCGCACGCTCGAGGCGGGCAGCTACACCGTTCGCGAGGCGGAACCGCCGGTGCACTGCGGTGTGCTGCTGTCCGGCTTCGCGTACCGCCAGAAGCTGACCGGCGAGGGCAACCGGCAGATCGTCTCTGTGCAGGTGCCGGGCGACGCCATGGACCTTCAGCACCTGTTCCTCGACATCGCCGACCACAGCGTCCAGATGCTGACCCGCGGCCAGGTCGCCTTCATTCCGCGTGCCGCGCTCCAGGACCTGGCGGGGGACCGTCCGGGAGTCGCCCGCGCCTTCGTCGTCAAGATCCTCGCCGAAGCCTCGGTGCTTCGCGAATGGGTGCTGAACGTCGGCCGCCGCGACGCCCGCGCCCGATTGAGCCACGTGCTGTGCGAGTTCGCCGTCCGGCTCGACGCCCAGGGCCTGGCCGAGGAATATGGCTACCAGCTGCCGATGACCCAGGAGCAGCTCGCCGACGCTGTCGGGCTCACCGCCGTCCACGTCAACCGGACCTTGAAGGCGCTGGAGCTGGAAGGCCTGATCACCCGCACCAAGCGCAACATCAGCTTCCCCAATTGGGAGCGGATGCGCGACGTCGCCGACTTCAACCAGCGCTACCTCCACCTCGAGCCGCAAACGACCGGGGCAGGGTAACTCCCCTCTCCCCTAGAGGGAGAGGGGAAAACAGTTGCGGAAATCCCCGCGTCCAGCTTCGTTTCGCCCGCGATGCGCGAATTCTCCCAGCTGCTCGACGCCCTCGTCTACACCCGGTCGCGCAACGGCAAGCTGAAGCTGTTCGGCGATTATCTGAAGCGCACGCCCGATCCCGACCGCGGCTGGGCGATGGCGGCGCTGACCGGCGAGCTCAATCTCGCCGCGGTGAAGCCGGCGGCGATCCGGGCGATCGTCGAGGAAAGGATCGATCCCACCCTCTTCTACATGAGCTGGGACTATGTCGGCGACATGGCCGAGACGGTGTCCCTGCTCTGGCCCAAGCGCGAGGACCAGCCGGCGGAGATCGACGACGGCTCGCTCCGCATCGGCGCGGTGGTCGAGCGGCTGCGCGGGCTCGGCCGGGCGGAGGCGCCGGGCGCGCTGGCCCGGATGCTCGACCATCTCGACGCCAGCGGACGCTACGCCTTGCTCAAGCTCGCGACCGGCGAGCTCAGGATCGGAATCTCCGCGCGGCTCGCCAAGACCGCGCTGGCGCAGGCTTTCGGCCTCGACGTCGATGCGGTCGAGGAGGTGTGGCACGGCATCGGCCCGCCCTATCAGCCCCTCTTCGCCTGGGCCGAGGGCCGCGGGGCTCAGCCGCGGGCGGAGGATGTGCCGGTGTTCCGGCCGTTCATGCTCGCCCACGCGCTCGAGGAGGCGCGGGTCTCGCTCGACGATTATGCCGCCGAGTGGAAATGGGACGGGATCCGGGTCCAGATCGTCCGCGCCGGCGGCGAGACCCGGCTCTACAGCCGCGCCGGCGACGATATCACCCGGAGCTTCCCCGAGGTCGCCGAGAGCTTCCGGAGCGACGGCGTCGTCGACGGCGAATTGCTGGTCAAGGGCGAGTTCCAGGGCGCCGACGCCCACGGCGGCACGGCGGCGAGCTTCAACGCGCTCCAGCAAAGGCTCGGACGCAAGCTGGTCTCGGCAAAGATGCTCAAGGACTATCCCGCTTTCGTCCGGCTCTACGACATCCTGCTCGAGGGGAAGGAGGATCTGCGTCCGCTGCCCTGGACCGAGCGCCGGGCACGGCTCGAGGCCTTCGCGACCGCGCTCGACCCGGAGCGGTTCGACGTCTCGGCCCTGATCGAGGCGGAGAGCTTCGAGGCGCTGGAGGCGATCCGCGCCGGCGCCCGCGACGCCTCGATCGAGGGCGTCATGCTTAAGCGGCGCGACAGCCCCTATGTGGGCGGCCGCCGCGCCGGCCTCTGGTATAAATGGAAGCGCGACCCGCTGACCGCCGATTGCGTGTTGATGTACGCGCAGCGGGGCAGCGGCAAGCGCTCCTCTTATTATTCGGATTTCACGTTCGGCTGCTGGACCGCCGCCGGCGAATTGCTGCCGGTCGGCAAGGCCTATTTCGGCTTCACCGACGAGGAATTGATGTTCCTCGACCGCTGGGTCAGGAACCACACGGTCCAGCGCTTCGGGCCGGTCCGCGAGGTCGAAAAGTCGCTGGTGCTCGAGGTCGCCTTCGATTCGGTCCATGCGAGCAAGCGCCACAAATCGGGCCTGGCCATGCGCTTTCCGCGAATCTCGCGAATCCGCACCGACAAGCCGGCCGCGGAGGCCGACACCGTCGAGGGGCTGTCTCGGCTCGCCACCTGATTAACCTGGGCGGCCAGGGAATCCCCATTCGGGACACGGATTTTTCGGGGGCTGACAAGGACATGGCTTCAAGGGATGGGCGCGTCCGAGGGGGCCGGACTCTCGTCTTTCAAGGGAACAGGCCATGGCAAGCTTCACACTTCAGCGCGGCGTCGAGCCTTTGCCGCACGATCCGCGTCACCGCGGCTATTGCATCGTCTATCACGAGGACGAGGTGAACCATTGTCCCGGCTGCGGACGCACCCATTGGTATGTCGGCCGGGTCTCGGCCGAATGCGGCTTCTGCTCGACGGCGCTCCCGCTCGCCTCGGCGACCGCGCGGGGGGCGGGGACGCACAGCCGGGGACACAGGCCGACCGAGCTGGCGGCGTAATTCGTCATTGCGAGCGAAGCGAAGCAATCCAGTACGGCGCAAGGGGGCACGCGCGGCTGGATTGCCGCGTCGCTTCGCTCCTCGCAATGACGATCGTCAGAACGGCAGCCAGCGGTTCTTTTCGGAGAAGCGCATGTAGCCGGCATTGACCCCGAGCCGCGCCCCGACGCCCATCCGGATCGGGATCAGGACGACGTCGCCGCGCCTGAGGTAGCTCGCCGTGAGCCCGCCGACGACATAGGCATTGCCCTCGGCGGCCGGGTAGCGGCGATAGAGGCGCTGGCTGTCGTGGAGGTTGTAGACCAGCACGAACACCTTGTTGGCGTCGGCGCCGGCGTCGAAGCCGAGCGACGGGCCGGTCCAGTAGACCGGGCGATCGCCCTCGATCTGGTGGTGGAGCGTGCCCGAGCCGTAGCGCACTCCGAACACGAAGGCGCCGCCGGCCTCGCGCCCGGTGATGTAGGCGGTCGGCTCGCCCTGGTCCTTCAAGAGCTTCTCGATCATCTGGGCGAGGCCCTTGGCGCCCTTGCCGAACACGCCCTCGGCGGCGCTGAACACGTCGTTGCGCGGCACGGTGGTCTCGGCCTCGGCCGCGGCCCGGTCGGCGGCCGACGGCGCGGCGGCCGTGGGGGGCGGGGCGGCGTCGGGGGAGGCCTGCTGCGGACCGGGATCCACCGGCTGGTATTCCGGGCTCGCCTGCTCGGCGGCAGGCGCCGGCGCGGGACCGGTGGCCTGCGGCGGCGGCCGGTTCGGATCGACCGTTCCGACCTGGGCCGGCGCGGCGGCGCCGACGGCGGCCAGGCCGGCGGCCAGCGCCAGCTTCAGGATTTTGGACGCGCGCATCGGTAAACTCCCCCTATGCTCTCGATCGGAAAGCTAGTCCGCCCCGGGCTTTCGCAGCAATGAACCGGCGACGAACTGAGTCGATATCGCGCCGGAACGGTTGGGAAAGCACGATTTGGCGGCCGCGATCGGCGCGTTACCGTAAGAATCCTTAGCGCCGGCCGCGGCCTTTGCCAGGGCGGCGGCAGGCCCGATGCGAGCTCGTCTCAGGGCCGCCGTATCTCTCGCTGGGCTTGCTTTACTTCATCACCGCCCGCCACACGGCGGCCCGCCGCTCAGCCCATGGTCTCGGGGGCAAGATCGCTGAACTTCGTGATACGGCTTTCGAATTTCAGCTTGATCTTGCCGGTCGCGCCGTGCCGCTGCTTCGCGATGATCAGCTCCGCGGTGCCGTAGACCCGGTCCATTTCCCGCATCCACTCGCTATGGGCTTCGAACTTCTTGGTGTCGTCGCCCTCGCCGGGACGCGTGGGCTCGCGCGCCGCGAGGTAATAATCCTCTCGGTAGATGAACATCACCATGTCGGCGTCTTGCTCGATCGACCCGGATTCCCGCAAATCCGACAATTGGGGGCGCTTGTCTTCGCGCTGCTCGACGGCGCGACTGAGCTGGGCCAGCCCGATGACCGGCACGCTGAGCTCCTTGGCGAGCTGCTTGAGGCCTCGGCTGATCTCCGAAATCTCCTGCACGCGATTCTGTTCGCTTCCACCCTGTGCGCTGCCGTGCAGAAGCTGGATATAGTCGACGACGATCAAGCCCAGGCCGCGCTGGCGCTTGAGCCGGCGCGCGCGCGTGCGCAGGGCGGCGACGGTCAACGCCGGCGTGTCGTCGATATAAAGCGGCAGGCCCTGCAAATCGGACGCGGCCCGCGCGAGATTGCGGAATTCCTCCCGGCTGATCTTGCCCATGCGCAGGTTTTCGGCGCTGATCCCCGATTGCTCGGCGAGAACGCGGGTTGCCAGCTGATCGGCCGACATTTCGAGGTTGAAGATCACCACCGGCGCACCGATCGACTTCTCCGGCTCGATCCCGTCCTCTCTGTCCCGCACCCAGCGCTGCGCCGCGTGGAAGGCGATGTTCGTCGCCAGCGAGCTCTTCCCCATGCCGGGCCGCCCGCCGATGATGATGAGGTCGGAGGGATGAAGCCCGCCGATCTTTGCGTTGATGGAGTCGAAGCCCGTGGTGATCCCGGAGACGTGGCCGCCCGAGTTCAGCGCCCGTTCGGCCATCTGGACGGCGAGCGTCGTTGCCTGCGCGAAGGTCTTGACGCCCCCTTGCTCCCCGCCCTGTTCGGCGACCCGGTACAGGGCGACTTCGGCTTCCTCGATCTGGGTGATCGCCTGGACCGCTTCGGACGTGTCGGTGGCGCGTTCGACGAGGTTGCGTCCGACTCCCACCAGGGCCCGCAGCAACGCGAGCTCGTAGATCTGCGCGGCGAAGTCGCGCGCCCCGATCAGCGGGACGTTGGTGCCGGTCAATTGCGCGAGATAGGCGGGTCCGCCAAGCTGCCGCAGCTCGACATCGGCCTCGAACATCGGCCGCAAGGTCACCGGCGACGCCAGCATGTTCCGATCGACCAGGAGCAGGATCGCCTCGTAGATGCGGCCGTGGACCGGCTCGTAGAAATGCTCGGGACGAAGCTTCAGCTGGACGTCCTCGACCAGCCGGTTGTCGATCATCAAGGCTCCGAGAAGGGCGGCCTCCGCCTCGATATTGTGCGGCAGCGCGGGCGGTTGGCCCGGCGGCGGGGGAACGAGACGAAGTTCGGTCATAGCCGGGTCGTATTGAGGCTTCATCGCCGCTTCAAGTCCGATGCGGGAGACCCCCTACCTAAAGTGGTGGATGGAATTGTGGGGATTTGCGAATAGAGCCGCAACGCGCGAAACATTCGCCGCATCGTCGGCGGGAGCTCGTGCCTTTTGGAACGGAATGCGGTTTTGCGGGCGCGGACCGCGGCGTCTCGACGGAGACGCAGGTGGCGGAGACGGAGGGATTCGAACCCTCGGTAGGAGTAATCCCCCTACGGCGGTTTAGCAAACCGCTGGTTTCAGCCACTCACCCACGTCTCCGGATGCGGCGGAGCGCGGCTATAGCACGGCTTTTGGGCGGTTCAACCGCGCTTGCCGGGCCGGGCGAAGGCGGCGATCGGCGCGCGCGCTGGAGGGTCTGGTCTTTTTCGGCCGGGGCTTTTAGCGAGCCGCGGGCAGGGAGAATGCGGTGCCCGACAAGCTTACCGACTCGTTCTTCAGGGCCCTCTTCAGCGGTCCCGTGCTCGGCATGGCGGTGGTCGGGCTGGAGAGCCGCCGGGTCATCGCCACCAACGCCCGCCTGCTCGAGATGCTCGGAGTGCCGCGCGATCGCTTCGAGGGACGCGCGTTTCGGCCCGAGGACTTCACCCCGGCCGAATACCGGTCCCTCGACGAGCAGGCGCTTCGGCAGCTCGCGGAGCGGGGCCGGGCGGACCCCTATGACAAGGAATTGCTGAGGCCGGACGGGTCGCGCCTGCCGGTGCGGGTCAGCGCCAGCCGGGTGCCGGAATTTCCCGACCGGGCGGTGGTGTTCGTCGAGGACATCAGCGCCGAGCAGGCGAGCCGCGAGCGCGAACGGGAGATCCGGCAGCGGCTGCAGATCGCGGTGTCGGCGGCCGAGCAAGGCGTGTGGGATTTCGACCTCGTCACCATGGAGATGGTCTATTCGCCGCGCGCCAAGGAGATTTACGGGCTGCCCGCCGACCGGCCGGTGACCTACGAGCAGATCCGCGACGCCACCCATCCCGACGATTATCCGTTCACCTCCGCGCAGCTGCAGCGGTCGATCGATCCCGCGATCCGCGACCGCAGCAGCTACGAATATCGGATCGTCCGTCCCGACGGCTCGATCTGCTGGGCCCTGGCGTTCGGAGAAGCGGTGTTCGAGGGCCCGCCGGGGGCCGAGCGGGCAATCCGCTACGTCGGCACGATCCAGGACATCACCGAGCGCAAGCGCGCCGAGCGGCGCCAGCAGCTGCTGATCGCCGAGCTCGACCACCGGGTGAAGAACACGCTCGCGATCGTCCAGGGCATCGTCTACCAGACGCTGCGCGGCGGCGACGTTCCCGAGGCGGTGAGCGAGGCGCTGGCGGGACGGCTGAAGGCGCTCGCCTCGGCCCACGACATCCTGACCTCGGCCGGATTCGAGAATGCCAGCCTGCGCGGCATCGCCGAGGCGGTGGTGGCGGTCCACGACGGGGAGGGCGAGCGGATATTCCTCCACGGCGGCGAGGTGCAGCTGGCGCCGCAGCTCGCCGTCAACCTCGCCATCGCCCTGCACGAGCTGGCGACCAACGCGGTCAAATACGGCGCGCTGTCGGTCCCCGCCGGGCGGGTCGACCTGCGCTGGGAGCGGCAGGGTCCGAGGCTTATCCTCGCCTGGCGGGAGAGCGGCGGCCCGCCGGTCGCGGAGCCGGGGCGGGAGGGCTTCGGCACCCGAATGATCCGCCGCGCGCTGGCCAGCGAGCTGCACGGAACGGCGAGCCTCGACTTCCGCCGGGAAGGGCTGGTCTGCCGGATCGACGCGCTGGTCGAGCCGGGGGAGAACGAGGCGGAGCGGTGGCGGGGCTTTGACAGCGGCGGCAAAGTCATTTCTTAGGTTTCCGATGCTCAGCCTCCAGTTCATCCGCGACCATCCCGACGCCGTGCGCAAGGCCGCGGCGGAGAAGAACGCGCCGCTCGACCTCGACGCGCTGCTGGCGCTGGACGACGAGGTGCGGGGGCTGAAGACCCGCATCGACGAGCTGAGGCGCCAGCGCAACGAGATCAGCGCCAGCTTCAAGACGGCGGATCCGGCCGAGCGGCCGGCGCTCGGCGCGAAGGCCAGGGCGATGGGCGCGGAGGCCGGCGAGGCCGAGGCGGCGCTGGCCGAGAAGCAGTCGGCGCTCGAGGCGCTGATGCTGCGCGTCCCCAACATCCCGTGGGAGGGCGCCCCGATCGGACCGGACGAGACCGCCAATCTGGTCGTTCGCAAGGAGGGCGAGCCGCCGCGTTTCGACTTCGAGCCACTCGACCACGTGGCCCTGATCGAGAGGAACGACTGGGCCGACCTCGCCCGGATCACGCAGGTCGCGGGCTCGCGCACCTACTGCCTCAAGGGCCGCCTCGCCTTGCTCGAGCAGGCGTTGATGTTCTGGGCGGCGAAGCAGATCGCGGCGGACGGCTTCACCCCGATCACCGTCCCGGCGCTGGCCCGCCCGCGGGCCTTCGTCGGCACAGGCCATTTCCCGGGGCACGAGGAGGAGGCCTACGCCATTCCGGCCGATGGGCTTTACCTCGCCGGGACCGGGGAGATCGCCCTGACGTCGCTCCATTCGGGCGAGATATTGGAGGCCGACCAGCTTCCGATCCTCTACGCCGGCTTCTCGCCCTGCTTCCGCCGCGAGGCGGGGAGCGCGGGGCGCGACGTGCGCGGGCTGCTCCGGGTCCACCAATTCTACAAGCTCGAGCAGTACGTGATCTGCGAGGACGACGATTCGGTCTCGGCCGGGTGGCACGCGCGGCTGCTCGCCAATGCCGAGGCTTTGCTCAAGGGGCTCGAAATCCCCTACCAGGTGGTCGAGACCTCGACCGGCGACATGGGGCTCGGCAAGTTCCGGATGAACGACATCGAATCCTGGGTGCCCTCGCTCGGCAAGTATCGCGAGACCCACAGTTGCTCGACCCTGCACGGCTGGCAGGCGCGGCGCGCCAACCTCAGATGGCGCGACAGGGAGCGCAAGGTGCGCTTCGTCCACACCCTCAACAACACGGCGCTCGCGTCCCCGCGAATCCTCGTGCCCTTGCTCGAGAACCACCAGACCGAGGACGGTCGGGTGCGTCTGCCCGAGGCTCTCCGCGACCTGATGGGGGGCGAGTATCTCTGAGTCGGGCGACGACCGCGCGCCGTCGCGCTGGCAGCTGGTGCGCGAGGGCGCGGCTTTGTGGTCGCGCGCCTGGCGGGGCTTCGGCCGGCTCGGCGAGCGCGGACCGGCCGACGGGCCGCGGCTGATGGTGATCCCCGGCTTCCTCGCCAACGACCGCACGACCCTCGGGCTTCAGCGGGCGCTCGCCAAAGCGGGGTGGCGGGTGACCGGCTGGGGCATGGGCCTCAACCGCGGGGTGCGGACCGACACGATCGACCGGATCGTCGCTCGGCTCGAGGCGTTCGGCGGCGGCCGTCCCGTCATCCTGGTCGGCTGGAGCCTCGGCGGAATCTACGCCCGCGAGGTGGCCAAGGCCCGGCCGGACCTGGTCGCCAAGGTGGTGACCCTCGGCTCGCCTTTCTCCGGCGACCGGCGCAGCAACAACGTCTGGCGGCTCTACGAGTGGGTCGCGGGCCACCCGGTCGACGACCCGCCGGTCGCGAGCGATCCCTCCGTCAAGCCGCCGGTTCCGACGCTCGCCCTCTGGTCGCGCCGCGACGGCATCGTCGCCCCGGGCGCGGCGCGCGGCGCGCCGGGCGAGAGCGACGGCCAGATCGAGCTCGACTGCGGCCACATGGGCTTCGCGGTCAGCGGCAAGGCCTATCCCAGGATCGTCGAGGCGATCCGTTCCTTCAGCTGAGGAACGGCGCCGCCACCTCCGCCGGCACCCTCAGCGGCCGACCCGTCGCCTTGTCTAGGATCGCCCAGGTCGTCCGCGCCCGGACCCGCGGCTTGCCGTCGGCGCCGACGAACTCGACGTGCCGGTCGAACCGCGCGCCCTTCGGCGCCTCGGCGACCCAGGTCCGCCCGGTCACCGTCTCGCCGGGGAGGACGGCGCGCAAATAATCGATTTCGTGCCGGGTTACGACCCAGACATAGGCCTCGCGATGCGCCGCCGGAGCGACCGCCTCCCAATGCGCCGTCGCCATGTCCTGGATCCAGCGCACCCAGACCGCATTGTTGACGTGGTCGAGCTCGTCGGCGTCCGCCTCGGTGGCGGTGATCCGCTTTTCGAAGCTCCTCATGACACCTCGGTGATCACGAACGCATAGGCTTCGGCGATTTCGTGGAGGCGCTGCCAGCGGCCGGACTTGCCGCCGTGACCGGCGCCCATGTTGATCTTGAGGAGGAGCAGGTTGGAGTCGGTCTTGGTGGCGCGCAGCTTCGCCGCCCATTTGGCCGGCTCCCAATAGGTGACGCGGGGATCGTTCAAACCGCCGGTGATCAGCATCGGCGGGTAGGGCTGGGCCTTCACATTGTCGTAGGGGCTGTAGCCCGCGATGAGGTCGAACGCGGCCGGGTCCTCGATCGGATTGCCCCATTCGGGCCATTCGCCCGGCGTCAGCGGCAGCGACTCGTCGAGCATCGTGTTGAGAACGTCGACGAACGGCACGTCGGCCACCACCGCGCCCCACAGGTCCGGGTCGGTATTGGCGACCACGCCCATCAGCTCGCCGCCGGCGGAGCCGCCCTGGATCGCGATCCGGCCCGGGCTCGAGAATCCGGCCTCGACCAGGCCGCGGGCCGCGTCCACGAAGTCGTTGAAAGCGTTCCAGCGCTTGTCGAGCTTGCCGTCCAGAAACCAGCCGTAACCCAGATCGTCGCCGCCGCGGATATGGGCGATCGCATAGGCCCAGCCGCGGTCGAGCAGGCTGATCCGGCTGGTCGAGAAAGCCGGCTCGATGGCGATCCCGTAGGCGCCGTAGCCGTAGAGGAAGAGCTTGCCCGAGCCGTCGCGCGGAAAGCCCTTCGGGTAGACCACCGAGACCGGGACCGACTTGCCGTCGCGGGCCGGGACCATCAGCCGCTCGGTCTCGTAGCGCGAGGGATCGTAGCCGGACGGTATCTCCTGGACCTTCAGCACCTCGAGCCGGTCCTCGCCCGGATGGTAATCGTAGACGGTGGCGGGCGTCACCATCGAGGAATAATGGAGCCGGTAGGCGTCGGGCGCAGAGTCGGGATTGCCGCTGAAGCCGGCGGAATAGGCGGCTTCGGGGAAGGGGATGCGCCGTTCCTCGCCCTCGTAGGTGCGCAGCAAGAGCTGGTCGAGCCCGTCGACCCGCGCCGAGACGGCGAGATGGTCGCGATAGGCGGAAAGGCCGGTCAGGTAGACCCGGTCGGAGCCGGGGATGATCGTCCGCCACTCGCCCGGCGCGGCGGGATCGGCCTCCGCGAGACGGAAATTCACATGCTCGTCATTGGCGAGGATCCAGAGCCGGCCGTGGGCGGCGTCGGCCATGTATTGGCGTTTGGCCTGCCGGGGAGAGATGACGACCGGCTCGGCCTGGGGGTCGGCGGCCGGCACGAAGCGTATCTCGTTCGACGCATTGTCGCCGGTTGCGATGAAGATCAGGCTCCGGTCCTGCGAGCGCGACAGGCCGACCGAGTAACCGAGGTCCTCGCTCTCCTCGTAGAGCGTCACGTCCTCCGCGACCGGCCGGCCGAGCCGGTGCAGCCGGGCGCGGTAGCTGCGCCAATGCTCGTTCACTTCGGTGAACAGGATCGCGCCGCCGTCGGCGCTCCACACCGGCTGGCCGATCGCGACCTCGCTCACCGTCTCGAGATCCTCGCCGGTCTCGATGTCGCGGATTCGCAGGGTGAAGCGCTCCGAGCCGCTGTCGTCGGTGAGGGTGGCCGCGAGCCGTCCGTCCGGGCTCACCGCCAGCGCTCCGAGCCGGTAATAATCCTTGCCCTCCGCCTCCGCCGGCTCGTCGAGCACCAGTTCGTCCGGCCCGCCCGCGACGCGCCTCCGGTACCAGCTGCGATATTCGGTCCCCGGTCGGAACGCCCACCAATAGAGCCACTCGCCGTCGCGGATCGGCACCGAGCTCTCGTCCTCCTTGATCCGCCCCTTCATCTCCTCGAACAGAGTCTCGACCAGCGCCTTGCGCGGCGCCATCGCCGCCTCGAAATAGGCGTTCTCGGCTTCGAGATAGGCGAGCACGTCCTTGTCCTTGACCTCCGGATAGCCGGGATCGCGAAGCCAGTGCCACGGGTCCTCGATCCGCTTTCCGTGCCGTTCGTAGCTGTACGGGCGCGGCTCGGCGCGGGGGGCGGGGGGCAGGGACATGGACGCTCTTTCCTGAGGCAGCCGGCGGGGATAAGGGCTAGGAAGGATGTGAAAAGCTCCGTTCGGGCTGAGCCTGTCGAAGCCCTGCCCTTGTCTGGCGCCGGGGTAAAGAGAGGGCTTCGACAAGCTCAGCCCGAACGGGTGAACGATCCGGGAGAATGACATGTCGACCTACGAAGCCCGCCTAGCTGCGCTCCGGGAGCAATTGAAGGCCGACCGGCTCGACGGCTTCGTCGTCCCGCTGACCGACGAGCATATGAGCGAATATGTCGGCTCCTACGCCCAGCGGCTGGCCTGGCTGACCGGCTTCCAGGGCTCGGCGGGCTCGGCCGTGGTGCTGCCCGAGGAGGCGGCGATCTTCGTCGACGGCCGCTACACCCTGCAGGTCCGCGACCAGGTCGACGGCAAGCATTGGTCCTACCAGTCGGTGCCGGAGACCAGCGCCGCCGACTGGCTCAAGGTCCACGCGCCGGACGGCGGCCGGATCGGCTACGATCCCTGGCTCCACACCAAGGACTGGGTGAAGAAGGCGCGCGAGGCTTTGGCCGAGAAGGGCGCCGAGCTGGTCGCCGTCCGCCGCAACCCGATCGACGCGGTCTGGGCGGACAAGCCCCAGCCCTCCAAGGCGCGCCTCGTCGTCCAGCCCGACGACCTCGCCGGCAAATCGTCGGCCGCCAAGCGCCAGGAGATGGCCGACTGGCTTCGCGAGCAGAAGGCCGACGCCGCCGTGCTCTCCGCGCTCGATTCGATCGCCTGGACCTTCAACGTGCGCGGCGCCGACGTCGAGCACACGCCGGTCGCGCTCTCCTTTGCGCTGGTCAACGACGACGGGACGGCCGAATTGTTCGTCGCTCCGGAGAAACTGGGCGACGACGTCCGCCAGCATCTCGGCAACGGCGTGCGGGTCCACGGCCGCGACGAGTTCGAGGCCTATCTGGGCTCATTGAAGGGCAAGACGGTCGTCGCCGATCCCGAGCGCGCGGTCGCCGCGATCTTCGAGGCGCTGGAGAAGGCCGGCGCCAGGCTGGTCGAGAAGCGCGATCCCGCCGTCCTCCCCAAGGCGCTCAAGAACGACGCGGAGATCAACGGCCACCGCGCCGCCCAGGCCCGCGACGGCGCCGCCCTCACCCGCTTCCTCCACTGGATCTCGATCGAGGCGCCCAAGGGCCAGGTCGACGAGCTGAAGGCGGTCGAGAAGCTGCACCAGCTCCGTTTGGCCTGCGGCGACCTTCGCGACACCAGCTTCGACACCATCTCCGGCGCGGGCCCGAACGGCGCGATCGTCCACTACCGGGCGAGCGAGGAGACCAACCGGCCGCTGGAGATGAACTCGCTCTACCTCGTCGACAGCGGCGGCCAGTATCCGGACGGCACCACCGACGTCACCCGCACCGTCGCGATCGGCGAGCCCACGCCCGAGATGCGCGACCGCTTCACCCGGGTGCTGAAGGGCCACATCGCCGTCGCCCGAGCCCTCTTCCCCGAAGGCACGCGCGGCAGCCAGCTCGACACTTTGGCGCGGCAATATCTGTGGCGGGCCGGGTTCGATTACGCCCACGGCACCGGCCACGGAGTCGGCGCCTATCTCGCCGTCCACGAGGGGCCGCAGCGCATCTCGCCGGTCGGCTCGAGCCAGGCCGGCGGCGACGAGCCGCTGAAGGCCGGAATGTTCCTCTCCAACGAGCCCGGTTACTACAAGACCGGCGAATACGGCATCCGCATCGAGAACCTCGTGCTCGTCGTGCCGGTCGAGGTCGACGGCGCTGAGAAGAAGGTGCTCGGCTTCGAGACCCTCACCTTCGCCCCGATCGAGCGGCGGCTGATCGACACGGATCTGCTGTCGCCGGAAGAGCGGAGCTGGGTCGACGCCTATCACGCCCGGGTGCTGGAGGTGGTCGGCCCCCAGCTCGACGGCGAGGTGAAGGCCTGGCTCGAAGCGCAATGCGCCCCGCTCTAATTCCCCTCTCCCCTTGCGGGAGAGGGGTTAGGGGTGAGGGCGTGCGGCGCTCGAGGCTAGGCTTGGTCTCGGGGCCTCACTGAAGACGCCCGAACCCCTCACCCCCGGCCCCTCTCCCGCAAGGGGAGAGGGGAGGGTTGCTCACTTCCCCTCGCACAATTTCCCCGTCTTCCGGCAAAACGCCGCGACCGCGTCCTTCTTGAAGTCCATCTGTCCCACCGCCTGCATCGCCGAGGCGATCGCGCCGGGCACCGCCGCGCGATAGTGTGCCGCCGCGGGCGTCCGGTTGAACGCGACGAGGGCGCGCAGGTCGGCGACCGACAGGCGTTCGGCATAGGCCCGCCCGGTCGCCTCCATCAGCCGGTCGCGTCCGGCCTGGTAGGTGGCGCGGGCGGTGGCGCGCAGGGCGGTGCGGTCCGCCTCGCTCAGCTCCGGATGCGCCGCGACCAGCTCGCCGATCTCCTTGTCCGCGACCATCGGCATCAAGGCGGCGAGGGTGCCGCTTTCGGACAGCGCGCGGCCGAGGCGAAGGCCTTCAGGAGTGGGCGAGGCGGCGGCGACCGCCAGGGCAAGGAACAGGATCATCGATCGTCTCCGGATCCGGTGGCGCGACTGTGGCACGGCCCGCGCGACGGCACCAGCGCTCCCAATCCTCCCTGTCCGCGAAGCGGATGGGGAGGGGGACCGAGCGAAGCCTGGTGGAGGGGCTTGCTGACTCAGAGTGGCCCCTCCACCGGCTTCGCCGGTCCCCCTCCCCATGGAGCTTCGCTCCACAGGGAGGACCAGGCGCCAGCGCAGCCTAAACCCACCGTGAACGTTTCGTTACGGCCAGTCCAGGGAGCGAGGCGTAGTGGCGAGTCGTCGGCGCCCGTCCCCCCAGGCGGGCGCCCCGACCCAAGGAGAGATGTCATGCGTAAGTTCCTTCTCGCCGCCCTCGCCGTCGCTACGGCGATCCCCGCCACCGCCGTCTCCGCCCAGGGCTATGGCTACGGCTCCGGTTACAGCGACCGTGGCCGCGACGGCTACGGCTCCGGTTACGGCAACGGCTACGGCCGCGACGACCGCGTCGCCCGCGAATTCCGCGAGTGCCGGCGCGAGCTGAGCCGGACCTGGACCCGCCGCCAGTATGAGCGCGAGCTGCGCGAATGCCGGCGCGAGATCGCCGACGCCCGCCGCCACGAATGGCGCGACCGCAACCGCAACGACCGCGACCGCGACTATCGCCGCGGCTACTGATCGCCGGCTTTCCCCTCTCCCGCTCAGGGAGAGGGGATTCGAGATTAACCAAGGATTACAAGGCGTTCAGCGCCGCGTCAGGGCCGGGAGCGTAAAGCGGCTCCACTGCATTCAAGGAGTTTCAAGATGCTCAGGAAGATCATGCTCGGCGCCGCGGCCCTCTCGTCGGTGGCCGTCCTCCCGACCGCCGCCGAGGCGCGCAATCATTACAACCCCTATTACAGCCAGGGTTATTACAGCCAGGGCTACGGGCAGGGCTACGGCCAGGGTTACTACAACCAAGGCTACGGGCAGGCCTATTACGGCCAGGGCTACGGCCGCGGCTATACCAACCAGGGCTATGGGCAGGGTTATGGGCAAGGCTATTACGGCCGCCGCACCTATCGCTGCGGCAGCGGCACCACCGGCGCGATCGTCGGCGGCGCGGCCGGAGCGCTGGTCGGCCGCGAGGTCGCCCGCTCGGGCCGCCGCGGCTATTACCGCTACGACCGCGGCTCCGGCACGACCGGCGCGATCCTCGGCGGAGTCGTCGGCGCCCTCCTCGGCCGCGAGGTCGGCCGCAGCTGCTGAAGTGATCGTCCCGAAGTGGTACTTCGGGCCGGTTAGCTGAACGAACGCAAGAGCCCTTCCTCCGGCACCGGAGGGAGGGCTCTTCGTAATTGGGGACAGGCACGCATTTCGGCCACCCCCGAGTCATCCCGGCGAAAGCCGGGACCCATTAACACGGTGCGTGCGGGTTCGCGCCTTCGCCTCCGCCCCTTCCTCCACCCGCGGTGTTCATGGGCCCCGGCTTCCGCCGGGGTGACTAACCACCCCGAGCCGATCGCCTTTACCGCCGCCGCAGCATCCGTTCGACGCTGTCGTCGGCGGTGCCGGCCTTGCCGGAATCCCGGCCGACCTCGCGCTCGAGCGCGCAGCGTATCTCCTCGATCTGCTTATCGGTGAGGTGCTCGATGCCGATGAACTGCTCGCGGGCCGAGTCGACGGCGCGGATCACCTCGTCGAGCTTGGCCTGCATCGCGGCGGCGTCGCGGTTCTGGCTGTTCTGGATAAGGAAGACCATCAGGAAGGTAACGATCGTCGTCCCGGTGTTGATGATCAGCTGCCAGGTGTCGGAATAGTTGAAGACCGGCCCGGTCACCGCCCAGACGAGGATGACGAGCAAGGCGAGCGTGAAGGTCAGCGGCTGCCCGGCGGCCGTCGCGATCCGGGTCGCGCAGGTCGTGAAGAATTTATCCACGGCGCGATACTCCTGCCGTTCGGTACGGGAGGGTAACGTCTAACCCAGATCAAAGGATGCGTCCGCCCGCGTGACAAAAGCGTTAGGTTCGCGCCATGCCGTCGACCGTGATCCGATCGATCCGCTACCGCCCCGAGGCGGGCGAGCTGGAGGTGCTGTTCACCACCGGCCGCTCCTACGTCTTCCACGACGTGCCGCCCGAAGCCGCGGAGGATTTCCGCGCGGCCCGGATCAAGGGGCGGCACTTCAACGCGCGGATCCGCGGCCGCTACCGGTTCAGCGAGCGGCTTTCGGAGCCGGCGCCTCCGGCTTGACCGGCGCGATCCGGCAGGCGGGCAGCTTCAATTCGGCGGCGTCGGCGCAGCGGCGGGCCTGGACGTCGCCGTTGGGGGCGATGAACAGGGCCCAGTCGCCGCTGTCGGTGCAATGCACCGTCCACATCGCGAGGTTCTTATATTCCTGCTGGTAGGAACCGCTCTCCGCTTTCTTGCAGCGCTGGCCGCTGTCGCGCACCGCGCGGTAGAGGCCGAGGTCGCGGTAGAGCGGCGACATCGCCTTCAGCTGGTCCGACATCGGGTTGCCGGCGCGCACCTGGGTGACGTTCCCGCCGCCGTCTCCGCTGCCGCAGGCGGCGAGGGACAGGCCTGCCGCCATCGCAAGGGTCCGCCGCATCCTTTGGCCTCCTCTTCTCGCTCAGCCGTCAACGGCGCGGACGAACCGCTCGTTCCCGACGAAGCCCAGCCGTTCGACCCCGGCGCGCTTGACCGTCGCCAGCACGCGGTCGAACGCCTCATAGCGGGTCCCGGCCTCGGCCTGAAGCTCCAGCACGCCGTCGTCGGGATGCGTGGCCATCAGGCCGTCGAGCCTGGCCGGGAGCGCCGCTTCGGCGATCGCCGCGCCGTCCCAATAGAGGCGCCCGCCTTCGTCGAGGGCGAGGCGGTGCACCTTCGGCTCGTCCCGGCTGGCCGGCGGAGTCCCGACCGGCAGCCGCACCTTCACCGAATGGGTGGCCAGCGGCACGGTGAGGATGAACATGATCAGGAGGACGAGCATCACGTCGATCAAGGGCGTGGTGTTGAGGTTCGCGATGGGGGCGTCGGCGACGGTGGCGAAGGCGGGTCGGGGCATGTCGTCTCTCCCTTCATGGTATGTGACAACATAACATACGCTCGAAAGCCGGCAAAGGCCCCGTCAAAAAAAACTCGATGCGCGGGACTTTCGTGAACTTCCGCCCCGGCCGCCCTTCCTTCAGCCGGTGTAGACCCGCCACGACCGGTCGGCGCCGGTGCGGGCGCGGCGCAGGGTGACGCTTCCGGTGCTTCCGAACGGCTTGCCGCCGACGAACCGGCCGGTGATCATCACCGGCACCTCGACGAACTCGAAATCGCCCTGCGAAACCGGCTGCGACGGCGCCCCGAACTGGGCTTGATAGCTTTCATAGGCCCGGAAATTGGCGGCGAACCGCTCCCGATCCGCCCCGCCGCCGCTGCGCAGCGCATAGGCGTCGTCGTAGCGCCCGGCCTCGATCAGGTCGTAATAGCGGCGCAGCATCCGCGCGGCATCGTCGCCGGCCTCGGTGCGCGGCGGCGGCGCCGGCTCGGCGCGGCGAGGCTCGGTTTCCTTCGCGGCCGGCGGCGCGGGCTTCTGGCAGGCGACGAGAGCGAGCGGGAGGAGCAGGGCGAGGCGCTTCATCGGGCCTCAGTGCCACAGCCGGCCGGTTCCGGCCATGTGCTCAGCGCGATGACGTCGCGGCGTCCGCGAAGACGGCCGGGTCGATCAAGGCATCGGTCAGGATCAGGTCGAGCGCCCACTGGCTGTTGGGCATGCTGCCGTCGTCGATGTACCTCGACCGAGCCACGACCAGATCCTTGCTGAGATCGTCCTGCACCGAATAGCAGAGGGTCGTTCCGACGAGACCGTCGCCCTGATCGACGCAGTGCGCTTTCACGCCCGCCACCTTCGACTTCCAGCATCGGTGAAGAAATCGACGGCATTCCACGGGCTCGCTGTTCCAGTCCGGGGTCCTGATCGTCGGCCAGGGGCCGGTTCGGACGGTTGCGCTGCGCGAGAGCGTGATCACGGCAGAGCAGGCCTGGCGGTCTACGTTGATGGTCGGGGTGTCCTCGAAGACGGCGACGCTCGTCCGGGTCCGGTAGAGTCTTTGCATTCCCTTGTGGGCCAGGTCGCGTCCCTCGACCTTCGCGTCGACGCCGCGATCCTTGCACTCGGACTCGAGCCTCTCGAGATCCTCGTCCACGTCGACGAGCCTGAACGCGCCCTCGGCGTACAGCCCGTGAACCTTCTTTGCGGTCGAAGGCTGAATCCCGTCGGGCAGCGGCGCGATCCGGTCTCGCGCGGAGGCCGGCGCACCGGCCATGGCCAGAGCGAGCGGGAGGAGGAGGAGGGCGAGGGGCTTCACCGCGCCTCACTGCCACATCCCGTCATTCCCGCGAAATTGAAAGGCACGCGACGTCCTCCGGACGTGGCTGCGCAGTGGCGCGGGGGTTGTCCGCAATGCGTGGAATGCGAACACTCCCGCTACCGCCGAGCGTCGGCTTGTGGCCGCAAGCGGCTTGGAGAATTCCAGAAGGGATCTCATGATACCAGCCGTTCAATTCGTACCAGGGCGAGTTCATTCACGCCCGGCACCGAAGCTGCCGGAGCCCAGTACAGCAACCTCTCCGGACACTTTCGTGCCCGGAGAGCCACGTCTTCACGATCATCGGAGCTAGTTTGTCACGCCACGCGCCGCGCTGGCGATGAAGTTCGCGACGGCGTCCGGTTGCGAGACATAGACCGCATGGCTGCCAGCCTGATCCGTCGTCTTCGCGCCGGCGCGGTTCGCCATCATGCGCTGGGCGGGAACGGGGATCATGTGGTCTTCGGTCGCGACCAGATACCAGGAGGGCTTGGTCTTCCAGGCAGGGCTGGACACCTCGCCGTTCAACGCGTCGAGGCCCCACGGCACTTGCGACTTCGCCATGAAGTCCGCTTGTTCCGGCTCCACGTCCGCGGCGAACGAGGCCGCGAACCTGGCCTCGTCGAGCATCAGGAAGCCGTCGACCGGCGGCAGGATCGGCGGCACCGGCGCACCCGGCGGCGGATTGGCGATCAGCTTGCCGACCGACTCGCCGGCGTCGGGCGCGAAGGCGGTGATGTAGACCAGCCCGGCGACCTTCGGATGATTGCCGGCTTCGGTGATCACGACGCCGCCATAGGAATGGCCGACCAGGATCACGTCGCCTTCCGCGGCGTCGATGACCCGCTTCGTCGCAGCCACGTCCTCCGGGAGCGTAATGGTGGGATTCTGCACGATGCCGACCTTGTAGCCCTGCCTGGTCAGGGCCTTGTAGGTTCCTTCCCAGCCCGAACCGTCGACGAAGCCGCCATGGACGAGGACAATGGATTTGATCGCTTTGTTGGACATCTGAAATCTCCTTCGGTGAAGGTCTGTCAACTCCCGCCAGCGCCCCGATCGGGTCCCGGTGTGTTGATGCCTCGAAGGTATGGCTGCGTGTCGTCGCCTGGAAATTTCGATTTCACATGCCGTTATTCACGGTATGAATAACCCTCATGAAGGCCAGTATCGACCTCCGCCAAATCGACCTGAACCTCCTGCTCGTCTTCGATGTGCTTCATCGCACCCGAAATACGACCCGGGCCGCCGAGCAATTGCATCTCACCCAGCCCGCGGTGAGCAACGCGCTCAAACGCTTGCGCGACCAGTTCGACGATGTGCTGTTCGTCAAGACGGCGACGGGCATGGAACCGACGCCCAGGGCGGACGGCATAGCAAAGCTTCTCGATGAGGGTTTTGCCTCGATCCGCCTCGCAGTTCAGGCAGGTCAGGCGTTCGATCCCGCTACCGCGACGCGGACCTTCCGGTTGTACGTCAGCGATATCGGGCAGTCGGTGTTCATCCCGCCGCTCGCCGCCAGGCTTCGAGAGGTCGCGCCTCACATCCAGCTATCCACCCATTATGTGCCGCTCGACATGGCGCAGCAGATGATGAAGCTCGGCCAGATGGACCTCGCCATGGGCAATTTCTCCGGGCTCCAGGCGAACTTCATTCAGCAAAAGCTGTTCGACGAAACCTATTCGGTGCTCGTTCGCGCAAACCATCCCACGATCGGAGCCACACTGTCCGTCGACCAGTTTTTTGCAGCGGAGCATATCGAATATCTGCCGACTGCTGGCGTCCACGCCCGTTTCGGAGCGGAGCTCGAAGCAATCTCGGCGAGGGCCGGGAAGGCCCGAAACGTCACGCTCCGGCTCGCGCACTCCTTTGGCATCGGTCGAATTGTGGCATCGAGCGATCTTATCGCCTGCCTGCCAAGCCGCGTCGCAAGTGCCCTTGCGAATTCGGACGATGTTCGTGCCATAAAATTCCCGGTCGAAATCCCGAGCATCGATATTTCCCAGTTCTGGCACGAACGATGCCATCGCGATGAGGGACACCAATGGTTGCGTTCGCTCATTTACGAAACGTTTAACGACAAGCGCTCTCGTTAGAAGGACGAAGCGGGAATCCAATTGGTCAGCATATGAGAGGAAGAAGCGGCATCGATCTGCGGTCGTCTCCGGCTCCCGCCGTCGCGGGAATGACCGGGCCGCTCCCGCGTTCGCCTAGGCGCTCATCCGCGTCACGGTGCCGTGGATCAGTTCGGTGGCGCGCTCGAAGCTCATCGGGCGGCCGAACAGATAGCCCTGGATCTGGTGGCAGCCGAGGTCGCGCATGCGGGTGAAATCGTCGGCGGTCTCGACGCCTTCGGCGGTGACGGTCATCCGGAAGCTCTTGGCGAGCTGGACGATCGACTGGATGATCGCCACTGTCTCGCGGTTGTTCGCCGCCTCGCGGACGAACGAGCCGTCGATCTTCAATTTATGGAAGACCGCCTTGTTCAGATAGCCGAGCGAGGAATAGCCGGTGCCGAAATCGTCGAGGGCGATGCCGACGCCGAGCGAGCGCAGCCGCTTCAGGACGTCCAATGAGCCTTCGCTGTCGCCGAGGAAGACGCTCTCGGTCACTTCGAGCTCGAGCCTGTTGGCCTTGAGCTTGTAGCGCGACACGGCCTCGGCGACGGTGTTGGGAAGCGCCGGAAGGATCAGCTGGCGGGCGGAGAGGTTGAGCGCGACCGAGATATAGTCCGGCCAGACCGAGGCGGCCCGGCACGCTTCCTCGATCACCCAGTCGCCCAATTGCATGATCAGGCCGGTCTCTTCGGCGAGCGGGATGAACTGGGTCGGCGGCACCATGCCGCGGGTCGGGTGGTGCCAGCGGATCAGGGCCTCGAAGCCCATCAGGCTCTGGTCGGCGGCGTTGATCAAAGGCTGGTAGTCGAGGCGCAGCTGCTTGAGGCTCAGCGCCTGGCGCAGGTCCTGCTCGAGCCGGAGGCGGTCCTCGGCCTCGTTCTGCATGTCGGCGGAGAAATAGCAGCAGGTGCCGCGGCCTTCGGCCTTCGCCTGGTAGAGGGCGAGGTCGGCCTTCTGGATGAGGTCGTCGACGCTCTGGCCGTCGATCGGGCCGAACGCGCAGCCGATCGACACGCCGATGCGGATCTCGGCCTTGTCGATATGATAGGGCTCGGCGACGGCGTTGATGATCCGGCGGGCGAGATCGTCGACCTTCTTGCGGCTCTGCCCGTCGCGGATGACGATGGCGAACTCGTCGCCGCCCATCCGGCCGACATGGCCCGCCTCGCCCGCCTCGCGGACCAGGCGCTGCGACACGCTCTTGAGGACGGCGTCGCCCTTGGGGTGGCCGAACGTGTCGTTGACCGGCTTGAAGCCGTCCAAGTCCAGGAACATGATCGCGCAGGGCACATTGCCCGACTGCGCGCCGGACAAAGCCTCGCCGAGCAGCTGGCGGACGCGGCCGCGATTGGGCAGGCCCGAAAGCACGTCCATGTTGGCGAGGTTGGTGAGGCGCTCCTGGGTGCGGCGGACCTCGGTGATGTCCGAGCCGACCCCGCGGAAGCCCTGGAACTGGCCGCCCATGTCGATGATCGGGTCGCCGGCGAGCGCGATCCAGCGGGTGCCGCGGCGGGTCTTCAGCTCCATTTCGAGGTTCGCGAAGGGCTGGCGGTCGAGCAGGGTTCGGCCGAGCGCGCTGTTGCCGCCCAAAGTCGCGGGCAGCGAATGGCCGATCAGCTGGCTTGCCGAGCGGCCGAGCAGGCTGGTCATGCGCGAGGAGATGTAGACGACCCGGTTCTCGGCATCGACCTGCCACAGCCAGCCGACTCCGCGATGCTCATATTCCTTCAAGAGGAGGCGGATCGATTCGGCCTGGGTGCGGACCCTGGCGATGGTCTTCAACTGCTCGAAGGTCCAGCGGGTCAGTCGCGCCATGGCGCTGATCGCCACCGCCGCGACTCCGACCAGGGTGACGCCCATCATCAGGTTCAAATGGCCGCTGCCGAGCCAGAAGGCGCAGCACAGGGCCGCGGTGATGGTCGCGATCCAGGCATAAGCGGCGGCCGGGACCGAGGCGAAAGCGATGGCGGCGATTATCATGGCCGACATCGAGGCGACGATGACGACCTGGACTTGATGGTCCTGCGCCGGGAAGGTCCAGGTCGGAAGCGAGGCCCAGAGCACGCCGAGCCCGACCGCCTCGCCGATCGCCCGCACCGGTGAGCGGCCCTCGGCGGAGCGGCTGTCGGCGGCGTTCTTTTCGTGCATGGCGAGGCGGAAATTGACGAAATTCGCCCCCGCGACGACCGCCAGCCAGCCGGCGATCAGCAGGGGATTGGTCGCGGCGAACAGCGCCCAGGCGACGAGGAAGGCCGAGCCGACGCTGGTCGCGGCCAGAAACGGGGCGAACAGGCCGCGGGCCTGCGCCTGGCCGTTATGGAGGTGGGCCTCGGTGAGCCGCTTGCTGCCCGCGTCGACCCCGACCCCGCCGTCGTCGGCGATCTCCGCCGGCTCCGCCTCCGGCTGGTCGAGGTCCAAGGGAACGGGGGCGTGATACATGGGGATCCTGCGCTCTGCCGGCTTCCGGGCTTGGTAATCGGAGAGGTTTGATGGAAGGTTAAGGGCGCGACCAGATGAGTGGGGGCGAGGCGGTAAGTTTCCCCCTCCCTGGAAGGGAGGGGCTAGGGGTGGGGCCGCCGAAGGCGGGCTAAACAGGAGCGACCGAGAAGAAGGCTCGCTCGCGCTCGCTACCCACCCCCAACCCCTCCCTTCCAGGGAGGGGAGAAGATCAGCAATTCTCGTATTTCCAGTTGCGGCGCTTGCCTTCGGCCAGCCATTCGACCGTCTGGGCCAGCCTTTTGGCCCGGGTCTCCGGCCTTTTCGCCTCCGTCACCCACTCGACATATTCGCGGCGGCACGAGGGCGGGAAGGCGTCGAAGGTGGCGGCGGCCTTCGGCTCGGCGTCGAGCGCGGCGCGCAGGTCGTCGGGGGTCGCAAGCTCCGGCTTGGGCGGCTTCTTCGGCCGCGGCTTCGGGCCCGCCGCGGCGATCGAGGCGGCGCGCCGGATCAGCGCCTTGAGCTCAGTCTCCCGCGGGAGGTCGGCGATCGAGGTCAGCCGGCCGAACTGGCCCATCGCGTCGCGTTCCGATCCGGTCTCGCCGAGCAATGCATTCGCCTGCCACAGGCCGAAGGTGGCATGGGCCTTGAACGCGGCCATGCCGGCGAACAGCCGCCCCTTGTAGGTGAAATGGGGCATGCTCCACTTGATCGTCTCCTCGACGTCCGGCGCCGCCTCGCGGACGATTCGGCGCAGATGCTTGAGGATCGGCCGGGCGAAGTCGGCCTGGCGGGCGATATAGGCGTCGATGCGCGGATCGGTGCTCATGGGGGCGAGAATAACCCGGTTCGGCGGCGGAATCGATGGCGCCGGCGCGGCGTCCCGGCCCGGGAAAATTCCGTTTTCCTTTCAGCGGCTAAGGTCGTTGCGTGGTCCTCGGGAGCCGGTTACATCGGCCGAGGGACTGCGAGGGGGAGGCGGCGCGTGGGGGTTGTCGGACGGTCGATCATGCCCGGCCTCAGCCTTCTTGAAGACTATGTCGCCGCCGCCGACTCCGCGAGCTCGATCCCGGCGCTCAATCGCCTCACCGCCGACGCCGTCCACGCGCTCGGCTTCGATTTCTTCGGGATCGTCCACCACGTCACCTTCGGCCGGCCCGCCGCCGGCTATGTCGGACTGCATCATTACCCCGATGAATGGGTGGCGGCGTTGCGCGATCTGGGGAGGCCGGCCGACCCGGTCATGCGCGCCGCCGAGCGCGTCGCGGCCGGATTCCGCTGGGACCGGATGGATTCGATCATCGCCCTGACGCCGAGGGAGCGCCGGCATATGGACTCGGCGGCGCGCCACGGCGTCGGCGGCGGCTTCACCGTCCCCAACCACGTCCCGGGCGAGGTGCCCGGCTCGTCGAGCTTCGGCCTGCGGCTGGGACGCGAGTTGCCGGAGCGCAACCTCCCCGCCGCCCAGGCGCTCGGCAATTTCGCCTTCGAGGCGGCGCGGCGGCTGATCCGCGCCGGCGGGCCGCGCTGGATCGCGCCGGTCGCCCTCTCCGAGCGCCAGCGCGACTGCCTGCTGCTCGCCGCGCAGGGCAAGAGCGACGGAGTCATCGCCCAATTGCTCGGAATCCGGCCGCGCACCGTCAACGAGCATATCGAGGCGGCCAAGCGCCGCTACGGAGTCGCCACCCGGACCCAGCTGCTCGTGCGGGCTTTGCTGCGCGGCGAGATCTGTTTCGCCGACGTCCTCGATCCCCGGTAGTTACCGGGTGGGCGCCGAATCGGGCGGCGACGCATGGTGGGGACGGCGGGCTGGAATGGCGCACACGTTCGGCCCTCCGCGCCACCGGAGCGCCTGGTCTGCACGCAGGCCGTGGCGGGCGCTCCACGGACCTCGCTCTCGGCCGGTCCGGCAGCCGCTTTCAAACGCAGGGAGTGAGGAAGCGGCTGGTGGCTGCCGTTCGAGATGCGAGGGAATTCAATCATCGCTCATCCTGAGTAGGGACTGAGCCCGGCGAAGGCCCGTATCGAAGGACGTCCTTCGATACGCCGGTTCGACAGGCTCACCGGCTACTCAGGATGAGCGGGCGCCATATTCGACTTCATCCAATGCTGTCGCGGCGGCTCCAGCCGGGCGGCGGGGGCCGGTGAAGATTGGCTTCCGGGATCAGGCGCCTCAATTTGCGGGCGAAGCTCCTCAGGCACACCTCGCTCTCGCCGAGCGGGCCGGGCGTGTAGGCGCGCGAGGCCATGCCGGCCTGGACGCCCGCGATCAGAGCGGTGTCCTCGGCATTGACCCGGCGGTTGATCCGCCAGTTGAGGTAGCGGGCCGCCTTCATCTCCCTCCGGCCGTCGGGAAGCGCGTAGCTGATCTCGCGGATCAGCGTCTCGGTCGGCGACACCGGCAGGAACTGCATGAAGTCGACCTGGTCGGGATAGATGTCGAAGGCGACGTTCGGCCACAATTTGAGATAGAGCCAGCGCCGGCGAAGCTCGGGCGGCAAATGCTCCGCGGCGGGCAGGAAGGCCTGGTAGGCGCGCTCGGAAAGGTTGGTGGACGGCCGGTCGAGGAGGTCGCCCGACATGCGGTCGACATGGGCCTCCGCCTCGATCCGGTAGCCGCGGCCGAACAGGCGGGTGAGGCCGGGATGGGCGACCGCGATGTGGAGGCCGTCCGAATAATTGTCGGCGACATTCTTCCAGTTGACGCCGCGCGGCCGAAGCGTGACGCGGCCGAGGGCCCGCAGCGCCTCCAGCCGGTAGGGCGCGACCTCCGCCTCATAGGGCGCCATCATCTCGGCGACCGACGGGCCGCCGCTTTCCAGGCGGACGAACAGGAAGCCGCGCCAGGCTTCGAGCTCGATGGGGACGAGGCCGAGGCGGCTTTGGTCGAGGCCGGGATAGTCGCCCTTGTGGGGCACGCCGATCAGCCGGCCGTCGAGCCCGTAGGTCCAGGCGTGATAGGGGCAGGTCAGCCGCTTCGCGCAGCCGCTGCCGCCGGCGACGAGGCGCGAGCCGCGATGGCGGCAGACGTTGGCGAAGGCGCGCGCCGCCCCCTCCTCGCCGCGGATCACGATCACGCTCTCGCCGAGATAGTCGATCGTCCGCCAGTCGCCCGCCGCAGGGATCTCGGTCGCGTGGCAGACCACCTGCCAAGACGGGCGGATCACCCGCTCCATCTCCACCGCGAAGAATTCGGGGTCGTGATAGAGCCAGCCGGGCAGGCTCAGCTCCGGCTCCGGCGCCGGGGCGATGTGCGGGTTGGCCATGCCCCGTTGTGGCAAAGCGGTCGCGGCTTGTCACCCTCGGGGCACGAGGCTCGCGGCTCTCGCCCGCAGGCAGGCTTCGTACAAGACGAGGTCCGACCGGAAATAGCGGTTGAGGTTTCGCACCGCCTTGCTGCTCAGGGATTTGTCGAATTGCGGAGGCGTGACATGCGCTTCGACCGGATCGGCGGGAAGCTCGGCCGCTTCGTCGATCCCCGCGATGGCCAGCAGCGAGCGAAGATCGGCATCGAGCGTTTCCACGGTGCCGATGATCAGCCGAGGATTGCGCTCGAGCTCCGCGGCGTCGATCCAGTAGCTCAGCCGGCGTCGCAAATGACCGAAAGAGCGCATGCTGAGGCGGACGGCGAGCCGCGCCAGCGGATTGCGGCTGCCCAGTCCTTCGGCGAGGGCGTTGGGGCTTCGAAAGAGGCAGAACACAAGCGTCTGGCGGAGCGTCCAGGGATAGTCGAAGCGCGGCCTTCCTCGTCTCAGCCGGCTGTTGAACGCGCTGACGAAACGATCGAGCGGATGGCGCACCACGAAGAAGATCCGGGAGCCCGGCGGACAGTCGCGGCACCGCGTCTCGTGGCCGTGCAGGACGAACTTCCCATCGGCGGCGAAGGGCGCGAGGGCGGCCTGGAGGGCGGTTCCCCCCGTCTTTCCGATGTGGAGGACGTGGATCGGGCCGGCGGCGAGCGCGCCCGTCTTCTCGCGCTGCTGGTCCCGATCGACAGGCACGGAGGGATTATAGGATCGGCCGCCGGGGCGGAGCAATGCGCCCCTTGCGCCGACGTTGCGGATGCGTGACAAACGCGGCCATGAACACCGAGCTCATTGTCCTCGCCTGGGGCTGCGTCCTCGCCCTCGTCCACGTCTTCGCGGCGGTCAGGGTCAAGACCCGCCAGTACGGCACGGCGTGGAACGTCGGGCCGCGCGACGAGGAATTGCCGCCGGCGCGGCCGGTCGTCGGCCGGCTGGCCCGGGCGCAGGCCAATTTCTACGAGACCTTCCCGCTCTACGCCGCGGCGGCCCTGATCGTCACCGTCGCGCACCTCACCGACCGCTGGACCGGGATCGGCGCCTGGCTGTGGCTCGGCGGGCGGATCGCCTATCTGCCGCTCTACGGCTTCGGCATCCGCTATGTGCGATCGCTCGCCTGGCTGGTCAGCCTGATCGGGATCCTGATGGTGCTGAGGCCGGCCCTGATGGCGGCCTTCGCCTGATTGCACCAGTCCTCCCCACGAGCTTCGCCGACAGGGAGGATTGCTAGGACGGGATCCGAGGCACGAAGGCGATCAGCCCGATCGTGCCGTCGCCGCAGCGCAAAGTGACTCCGCCGTAGCGCTTCAGCGCCTCGAACTCGCCGTGCACCGTCACTTTGGTCGGCGCCGCGTCGGCCGGGGGGCGGGACGGGCCGTTGGTTCGGACCATGATCTGCTGGACCGGGTCGCGCAGCTTCTGGACCGGGCCGCGCTCGAGGAACACGTCATAGCCCTCGCCGGGGACGGTGACGCTGCCGTCGACGATCAGCCGCCATTTGCGGTGCGGCGGATGGTGGAGGGTCATGTCGCGCTTCTCGACCCGCGCCTTCCAGTCGCCCGAACCGAGCGCATGGCAGGTCGAATAGACCGGCTCCGGCACCGGCACGTTGGCGACGCAGCCGCCGGCGAGCAGGGGGAGGGAGAGGAGGATGGAAAAAGCGGGGCGCATGAGCGGGCGTTGCTTAGCCTTTGACGAACGGGGCGGCTAGACGGCGGCGGCGCGGCGGGCGCTGTCGCGGCGGCCGACCCGCACCCCTTCGAACAGGAAGACGGCGAGCGCGGCCCAGATCGCCCCGAAAGCGGCGACGTGCGCTCCGGTCAGCGGCTCGCCGAAGACGAGGACGGCGAGGAGGAATTGCAGCGATGGCGCGATATATTGGAGGAAGCCGAGCGTCGAATAAGGCAGCCGCTTGGCGGCGGCGGTGAACATGAGGAGCGGGATCGCGGTGACCGCGCCGCCGAGGATGAGCAAGGCGTCGATGACCCGGCTCTCGAGGAAGGCGCTCTCGCCATGCGCCTGCAGCCAGAGCAGCCAGGCCAGCGCCAGCGGCGTTAGGAAGATGCTCTCCACCGAGAGCCCCTCGAGGGCGTCGACCGGAACGATCTTCCGCAGGAAGCCGTAGAGCGCGAAGCTCATCGCGAGCGTGAGGCTGATCCAGATCGCTCCGCCCGCGCCCGCGGCGAGCAGGGCGACCGCCGCGGCCGCCAGCAGGAAGGCGCCCTTCTGCGCGCGGGTGAGCTTTTCCTTCAGGAAGGCGACCCCGAGCAGCACGTTGACCAAAGGGTTGAGATAATAACCGAGGCTGCCTTCGAGGACGTGGCCCGAGACGACCGCGTAGATGTAGACCAGCCAGTTGATGCCGATCAGGGTCGCGGTCAGCATCAGGGTCAGCGCGATTCGGGGCGTCGCCATCGCCGCGCGGATCGCAGGCCCGCGGCGCCACAGGGCCGCCAGCGCGCCGAGGAACAGGAGCGACCAGACGATCCGGTGGGCGACGATCTCGGTCGGGCGCACCGCGGCCACCGCCTTGAAGTAAAGCGGCATCACGCCCCACAAGGCGTAGGCGGCGAGGCCGAGGAAAAGGCCCGCGCGGGTGCGTCCGGCATCTTGGGTCACGGGCCCGGCGCCCTAACCGGGGCGGCCCGGTTCGACAAGCGTTTGCGCCGGCCCGGGGATCGGTTAGGCTCGGCGCCGAAGGAGCCTTTCCGCTTATGCGCTCGAGCCTGCTTGCCGCCACCTTTCTCCTGCTCGCCGGTTGCCAGGTGCGCGGCGACGACGACGAGCAAGCCCCGGCCAACGCCAGCCAGCCCATTTCGGCCGAAGGCAAGGCCGAGGAGGGGAAGATATCGATCAACGCGCCGGGCTTCGCGCTGACCTTCAGCCTGCCCAAGGAAATGTCGCGCACCGCCAAGGCGGACAAGGACAGCAAGATGCTCTACCCGGGCGCCACGATCGCCGGAGTCGCGATCGCGGCGGGCCGGGGCGGCAAGAACGCCGACCAGAGCGAGGTCGAGATGCGGTTCCGCACGCCCGATCCGGTCGATCGGGTCGCGGCCTGGTACCGCGACCCCGCCCGGGCCGCCGGCTTCAGACTGCAGAACGTGGCGAAGGAAGGCGACGTGGTCGTGATCGCCGGCGTCCAGAACAGCGACCGCCACCCGTTCAAGGTGCGCCTCACCCCGGCGGACGGCGGCACCGACGGCCGGCTCACCATCCACCACAGCGACTGAGCGGCGGGTGGCGGCGCTCGCCGACCCGGCCGAGGTCCGCCTCCATCTCGTCGCGGCGGCGAGCGCGGGGACGGCGCTCAGCTATGCCGAATTGCTCGAGCGGCTCGGCTATTCCTTCTCGCGGCCGAAGATGCGGGCGCTCTGCGCGCTGCTCGGCTCCGTGGACGACGAGGCGGCCGCGCGGGGCGAGCCCGAGCTCGCTGTGCTCGTCGTCCGGCAGAGCGACGGCATCCCCGGCCAGGGCTGGTGGGTTGCCGGGGGCGCCCGCTCGCGCGGCTATCAAGGCCCCTGGGAGGGGGCCGAAGCGAAACGCTTCATCGCGGCGGTCCAGGCCGAAACCTTCGCGTTCTGGCAGTCCCGCGACGGGACAGGCGCGCAAACCGCCCCCGATTAACCACGCTTGCTCACCCCTTGCCGCGCCGGCTGCGGCATAAGACCGGCATGGTCCGCATCATCCGCCCGCTGCCGCTCGCCGCGTTCGCCGCTCTCGCCCTTGCCGGGTGCAACCGCGGCGGCGACGAGACCAACAATATCGCCGCCATCGACAACCAGTTGACCGGCAACGAGGCCGCGCTCAGCAACGCGCTGGCCGCGGAGATCGGAGTCGACGCGAATCTCGCCAACAGCTCCGCCGGCAAGGGCGGCGCGCCTCAGCCTCAGCCTCAGCCGCAGCCGAAGCCACAGCCACAGCCACAGCCACAGCCGCAGCCTCAGCCTCAGCCTCACCCTCAGCCTCAGCCTCAGCCCCAGCCTGGGCCCCGGCCCGCGCCCGCGCCCGCGCCGGCGCCGGCGGCGCCCCGCAATGCGGTCGCCGATGCGCCGGCGGGCTGCACGGTCAACGGCGGCGTCGATCGCGGGCCGAGCTGGGCCGACCGCTTGCCCGAGACCTTCCCGGTCTATCCCGGCGCCCGCCTGATCGAGGCGGCCGGGCGCGACTCCGGGGCCTGCCGGGTCCGGGTCGTCACCTTCGCCAGCGGCGACGACAGGCGCCACGTCGTCGCCTGGTACCGCGGCCGCGCCGCCGCCGCCGGCTATTCCGTCGGCGAGCAGATTCGCGGCGGCGACCATATCCTCGGCGGCGCCCGCGGCGAATCCGCTTACTACCTGATCGCCACCCCGAATGGCGGCGGCAGCACGGGCTCCCTGATCGTCAACACGGGACGGTAATCGTCTCCCCTCTCCCCGGGGGAGAGGGGTAGGGGGTGAGGGGATACGGCGTGGGACGTTAGGCTCGCAATCCGAGCCTCACCTTCAGGCTCCCGAACCCCTCACCCCCAACCCCTCTCCCCTGGGAGAGGGGAGTCTAAGGCTGGCGCCCTCCGTTTCCCGCCGCTACATCGCGGCCATGCCGAACCTCCTCTACGTCCTCATCGGCGGCGCGGCCGGCGCGGGGCTGCGCTACGAGGCCGGGCGGCTGGCGCTTCGCCACGTCGGCCCCGGCTTCCCGTGGGGCACGCTGGCGGTGAACCTGATCGGCGGGCTGCTGATGGGCTTTCTCGCGGGGGCGATGGCGGGCAAGGGCATGATCAGCCGGCCGATGTGGCTGCTGCTCGGCACCGGCCTGCTCGGCGGCTTCACCACTTTCTCCGCCTTCAGCCTCGACATGTTCTTCATGATCGACCGCGGCGAGGCGGGGACCGCGGCGGCCTATGCCTTGGTCTCGGTGTTCGGAGCCTTGCTGCTCCTCGTCCTCGGCTATTGGCTCGCCCGGGCGGCGGCGTGAGCGAGGTCCGCCTGTTCACCGTCGCGCCCGACGACGACGGCATCCGCCTCGATCGCTGGTTCCGGCGCCACCTCGCCGACGCCAGCTTCAACATGGTGTCGCGCTGGGCGCGGACCGGGCAGCTGCGCGTCGACGGCAAACGCGCCGCGCCGGGCGACCGGGTCGAGGCGGGACAGACCATCCGCGTTCCCCCCGCCGAGCCGCCGGCCGATCCCAGGCCCAAGGCCGTCCGGCCGACGCTCAGCGAGGATGAGATCGCCTTCGTCAACGAGATCGTCATCCACCGCGACCCGCAGGCGATCGTCGTCAACAAGCCCCCGGGGCTCGCCACCCAGGGCGGCACCAAGACCAAGCAGCATCTCGACGGCCTGCTCGACGGGCTCGCCGACGAGAGCGGGCAGAGGCCGAAGCTGGTCCACCGGCTCGACAAGGACACGTCCGGCGTGCTGCTGCTCGCCCGCACCGCCCGCGCCGCCGCTTTCTTCGCCAAGGCCTTCTCCGGGCGAACGGCGCGCAAGGTCTATTGGGCGATCGTGGTCGGGGTGCCGGAGGTGAAGGACGGCTCCATCGACCTGCCGCTGGCCAAGCAGCCGGGCACCGGCGGCGAGAAGATGCATGTCGACGAGAGCGAAGCCGGCCTCGCCGCGCGGACCCGCTACCGGGTGATCGAGCGGGCGGGGAACCGCGCCGCCTGGGTCGAGCTCCAGCCGCTGACCGGGCGCACCCACCAGCTTCGAGTCCACATGGCGGCGATCGGCCACCCGATCGTCGGCGACGGCAAATATGGCGGACAGGAGGCGTTCCTCACCGGCGCGATCAGCCGCAAGCTCCATCTCCACGCCCGGCGCCTCAGGATCGATCATCCCGACGGCGGGCGGATCGAGGTTGCCGCTGGGCTGCCGGAGCATTTCGCCGAGACGCTGGCAAGCCTCGGCTTCGACCTGGCGGCGGGCGACCTGCCGCTCGACGAGGTGAAGTTCGGAGAGACGCCGGAGGGCAAGCGCCGCGCCGCGGCCCAGGCGGCGAAGTCCCGCCGCAAGGAGCGCAAGGGCGAGCGCCGCAGCCGGGGCCGCCGCTGATGCACCCCAACAGCAAGTTCCAGCTCACCGATCGCGACGAGATGGCGGAGATCGTGCGGCAGGTCGGCTTCGGAATGATCGTAGCGCAGACTCCCGACGGCCTCCGCCCGGCGCACGTACCGGTCCTGGTCGATGGAGAGCGGGTGCTTTTCCATCTGTCGAGGGGCAATTCCCTCCACGACACGCTGGCGGGAGGCTGCGAGGGCCTGATCGTCGTCGACGGTCCGCACGCCTATATCAGCCCGGACTGGTACGGATTGGAGGATCGCGTCCCGACCTGGAACTATGTCGCCGTCGAACTCACCGGCCCGGTCTCGCCCCTGGACCGCGACGGCCTCGTCGACCTGGTCGACCGCCTGTCGGAGGCGCATGAGCGCCGTCTCGCGCCGAAGCCCGCGTGGCGGAAGGGCAAGATGACGCCAGGGCGCTACGAAGGCCTGCTCAAGGCGATCACCGGCTTCGAGCTCGGCATCCGAGAGTGGCGCGGCACCGCCAAGATCGATCAGGACAAGCCCCCCGAAGTGCGCGCCCGGCTGGCCGCGGCGCTTCGCGGGCAAGGCGAGGAGGCGATGGCGCGGCTGATGGATCCGCAGGCATGAACCGGCTGGCGATCTTCGACTGCGA
>JAXDPA010000070.1:0-14592 GCA_034668685.1 Sphingomonadales bacterium
CGACATCGTCGCCCTGTGCGGCGACCTCACCAATTTCGGCAAGATTGCCGAGGTTGAGAATCTCGTCGAGGATCTCAAGGCCTGCACCATCCCGACGCTCGCCGTGCTCGGCAACCACGATTACGAGGCGGGTCAGGCCGACGAGGTGGTGAAGAGGCTTCAGGATGCGGGGGTCACCGTCCTCGACGAGCAGGCGGCAGTGGTGAAGGGCGTCGGCTTCGCCGGCGTCAAGGGCTTCGTCGGCGGCTTCGGCCGCGGCGAGCTGGGGCCGTTCGGCGAGGCGGCGATCAAGGCCTTCGTCGACGAATCGCGCGAGGAGGCGCGAAAGCTCGAGAACGCGCTTCGGTCGCTGAGGACCGAGCGGGTCGTGGCGGTGCTGCATTACGCGCCGATCCCGGAGACGGTCGTGGGCGAGCCGCTGGAAATCTATCCGTTCCTCGGCTCCTCGCGCCTCGCCCACGCGGTCGACCGGTTCGACAACGTGAAGGCGGTGGTCCACGGCCACGCCCATCGCGGCACCTATCGGGGCGCGACGCCGCGCGGAATCCCGGTCTACAATTGCGCCCAATATGTCGTCGAGGCGGCGTTCGGCCGCCCCTACGCTTTGCTCGAAATCTAAGGCCTGGGCTTCGCCGGCGGAGGCGACGGCGGGCGTGGGGCCGGAAGCGGCTGGGGCGGCTCCATCAGCGCCGCGGTCTCGATCGTGTCGAGCGCCTGTCGCGCCGCGACGTAGCGCCGCGCCTTGTCGATCCACGCCGCGGCGTTGGCGCGGCCGGGGAGGCGGAGAACTTCAACCAGAGCGACGTCGGCCTGGCCGGCCTGCAGGCTCTGCTCGGCGCGGCCCAGACGCTCGTCGGGAAGGGTCGAGGGCGAGCCCTCGCGGCGGATGGTGATGAGCCCGCCGAGCTCGGTGCGGAACGCCTGCCACCAGCTCTGGTCCGGCCCGCCGCCGATGAGATGCGGCGCGAGGTCCTGAAGCTCGGCCTGGAGCTGCTGCAGGGTCACCGGCTGGCGCGAGGCGGTGAGCACCGTCGCCACCGCCTGCGGCTGAGTGGAGGCGAAGCGCTGGCGAAGCATCGCTTCGAGGTAGCCGAGGCCGATTCCGCGATCGAGCGCGCGCCGGGCCGCGAAGGCGACCAACAGGGCCTCCGCGCGGTCCGCATTGCCGACCGCGGCGCGCGACTGGAAGTCGATCTGCGACAGGCGCTGCTCGAGCGCCGAGACCCGGCGCGTCGTCTCCGGATCGATCACCAGCCGCTCGCCGCCCGCCGGCGCTTCCGGCGCCGCCGTCACCGGCTGGGGCTGCGCCTGCGGCGGCGGCGGGATCGCGGCGGCGGGAGGCGGCGAGGGCGCGATTCCGAGCCAGCGGGCGCCGGTGGTCCAATGGCTCAGCACATAGCCCATGGCGGCGAGGCCGGCGGCGAAGGCGACGACGGGCAGGATCAGCGCCGAGAGCCACGACCGCCTCGGCCTTCCCGTCTCGCCGGCATAAGGATCCATGCTCAACGCCCCGCTTGCTTCGCGCCAGGAGCGGCAATGTTGCACAGCTTGGCCGCCACCTCCAGCAGAGCCTCGTCGCGCGGCCGCGCCGCCACCGCCTTTTCGGCCCAACCCTCGCCCGCGGCGGCGGCGGCGGCGGGGCTGATCAGGGCGAGGCGGACCCGGCTTCGATCGTCCACCAGGCCGGCGAAGACGGTTGCGGCGCGCGGCGAGTGGATCAGCGCCACGGCATCGCCTGCCAGCGCTCCGCGGGCCGCATCGGGCAGCCTTTCGGCCGCGTCGGCGGCGTAGACGATCCGCCGCTCGACCCCCGGCAGAGCGATGTGATCGCGTCCGCACAGGTGCAGCACGCGCGACCGCCCCTCCCGCCGCGCCAGCGCCAGGGCCCCCTCGCCGTCGCCCGGACCGGTGCGGACGTCGGCGAAGCCGGCATCGCGCGCGGCAGCTGTGGTGGCCTCGCCCGTCGTGTAGCAAGGCAGCGAGGCCAGCGCGCCGGGGGGCGCCTGGCGCGCGGCGTGGGCGCTGGTCAGAAGAACGGCATCGAACGCTTCGGCTGCCGGTGGGTCCCATTCGAGGAGTCGAATCGTGAAAAGCGGCGCGACGACGGGCTCCAGCCCGATCGCCTTCGCCCGCTCGGCACTGGCGTCGGCACCGGGCTGGGGGCGCAGGATGAGCACGGGCCTCACCCGCCGAACGAGGCCCGCAGCGAAGCGCTCGCCCGGCCCAGCAGCTGGCGCGCCAGGTCGAGGGGCGCGGCGCAGTCTCCGGCCGGGAAGTGCGTGTCGCAGGCCTGCACCTCGAAGCCATCTGAACTCAGGATTTCCGCGCGCAGGCGAATCGTGTCGCCGTCCAGGCTTGCCAAAGCGGCGACGGCCGAGTGGCAGCTCCCGCCGAGACCCGCCAGCAGCCGCCGCTCGGCTTCCACGGCCTTGTGCGTCGCTTCGTGGTCGATCGCCTGGATGAGGGCGCGGATCCGGCGGTCGCTCGCACGGACCTCGATTCCGATCGCACCCTGCGCCGGGGCCGGCAGGAAATCCTCGAGGACCGCGCCGATGTCGTCGTGGCCGAGGCGCTTGAGTCCGGCCGAAGCGAGCAGGGTCGCGTCGGCTTCTCCGGTCTCGACCTTGCGAAGCCGGGTCTCGACATTGCCGCGGAACGGAACGATCGCGAGGTCCGGACGGCGGGCGAGCAGCTGCGCGGACCGTCGCGGCGACGACGTGCCGACCCGCGCGCCCTCGCGCAGCGCGGCCAGGCTGTCCGCGCCGATCAGCCGGTCGGTCACGTCCTCGCGCGGGAGCATCGCGGCGATGGCGAGCGCGTCCGGCCGGAACGTCTCCACGTCCTTCATCGAATGGACCGAGAGGTCGGTCCGCCCCTCGAGCAGGGCGAGGTCGAGCTCGCGGGTCCACAGGGCCTTGCCGCCGGCCGCGGCCAGCGGACGGTCGCGCAGCTGGTCGCCGCTGGTGGCGATCGGGACGATCTCGATCAGCTCCGGCCCCCAGCCGTGGGCGTCGCGCAGCGCGGTCGCCACGGCGCGCGCCTGGGCGAGGGCGAGCGGCGAACCGCGGGTTCCGATGCGGAGGGTCGGCATCATGGGATGCTTGTGCTAGCGGCTCGCCAGAGAGCATGGAAGCGCGATGAGCCTCATCCTCGGCCTCGAATCGAGCTGCGACGAGACCGCCGCGGCCCTGGTGACCAGCGGTCGGCGGATCCTGGCGCACAAGCTGGCCGGCCAGGAGTCGGCGCACGCGCCCTATGGAGGCGTGGTTCCGGAGATCGCGGCGCGCGCGCATGTCGAGATCCTGCCTTCCCTCGTGGAGGACGTGCTGGCGGAAGCGGACGTCGCTCTGGACGAGGTTGACGCCATTGCGGCAACCGCGGGTCCCGGCCTGATCGGCGGCGTGATGGTCGGTCTCGTCACCGCAAAGGCCCTTGCCCTCGCTTCCGGCAAGCCGCTGGTGGCGGTCAACCATCTCGAAGGGCATGCCCTGTCGCCGATGCTGACCGCGCCCGATCTCGCTTTCCCCTATTTGCTGCTGCTGGTGTCGGGCGGCCATTGCCAGTTGCTCCTGGTCGAGGGCGTCGGCGCCTATCGCCGGCTCGCCACAACGATCGACGACGCGGCGGGCGAGGCGTTCGACAAGGCGGCCAAGCTGCTCGGGCTGGGCTTCCCGGGGGGGCCGGCGGTGGAGCGCGCGGCGGAGAGGGGCGATCCGACGGCTGTCCCGCTGCCGCGGCCGCTCACCGGGTCGAGAGAGCCGCATTTCTCCTTCGCCGGCCTCAAGAGCGCGGTGCTCCGCGCCCACGACAGCGGCCGCTATTCCACCGCCGACATCGCGGCCTCGTTCCAGCAGGCGACGGTCGACTGTCTCGTCGACCGGACGCAGCGCGCGCTTGATCGGGTGGCTCAGGCAAAGGCTCTGGTCGTCGCCGGGGGGGTTGCGGCCAATCGGCCGGTGCGCGCCGCGCTGATGGCGCTGGCCGAGGCGCGCGGGCTGCCCTTCGTCGCGCCGCCGCTTTGGCTGTGCACCGACAATGCGGCGATGATCGCCTGGGCCGGAGCGCTGCGCTTCGATTCCGGCCTCACCGACCCGCTCGACGCGCCCGCCCGCGCCCGCTGGCCGCTCGATCCGGAGGCCGAGGCGGTCCGGGGTGCCGGAGTGAAGGCGTGACCTGCCGTCCGTTCGTCGTGAGCCTGTCGAAGGGCTCTCTTCCTCTTTGCCTGCGCAGCGACAGGAAAGAGAGGGCTTCGACAACCCCGGATCAGGTCCGGGGCCGAAGGGCGGGGGAGGTGCCGACATGCGTGTAGGGGTCGTCGGCGGCGGCGCCTGGGGGACGGCCCTGGCGCAGGTCGCGGCCGAGGGCGGCGACGCGCTGCTCTGGGCCCGCGAGCCGGAGGTGGTCGAGAGCGTCAACGCCCGCCACGAAAACGGACTGTTCCTTCCCGGCATCCGTCTCGATGCCTCGATCCGGGCCACCGGCGACCTCGCCGAGCTGGCGGATTGCACGGCTCTGCTCGTCGTGACCCCGGCCCAGCACATGCGCGCCGTGCTTCAGGCGCTGCCGCACAGCGCCGCTCCGCTGATCCTCTGCTCGAAGGGCATGGAGGAGGCGTCAATGAAGCTGATGCACGACGTCGCCCGTGAGGCGCAGCCTGACGCGCCCGTGGCCGTGCTGTCCGGCCCCACCTTCGCGCACGAGGTGGCCGCGAAGCAGCCCGCCGCCGTTACCCTCGCCATCGAGGACGCCGCGCTGGGCGAGCGGCTTCGGGGTCGCATCGCCCGTCCCTGGTTCCGGCCCTACCTCTCCGACGACGTGGTCGGCGCCGAGATCGGCGGCGCGGTCAAGAACGTGCTCGCCATCGCCTGCGGCGTCGTCGAAGGCCGCGGGCTCGGCCTCAACGCGCGCGCCGCGCTCATCTCGCGCGGCTTTGCGGAAATGACCCGATTCGGCGTGGCGAAGGGCGGGCGGGCCGAGACCCTCGCGGGCCTGTCCGGTCTCGGCGACCTCGTTCTCACCTGCTCGTCCGTGAGCTCCCGCAACTTCAGCCTCGGCAAGGGGCTCGGCGAAGGCCGCACCGCGGCCGAGCTCCTCACCGATCGACGCACCGTCGCGGAAGGCGCCTTCACCGCGCCGGTGCTCAAGCGGGCGGCGGCCGAGGCGGGCGTGGACATGCCGATCGTCGAGGCGGTCTGCGCGCTTCTCTCCGGCGAATTGGGCGTGGATGCAGTGGTCGAGCGGCTCCTCTCCCGTCCACTGCGCGCCGAGGGGGTCTGATTCAGAAGTCCCACGCCCGGCCGTTATTCTCCCAGTCGCCATAGCGGGTCGGCTCCTTGCCCTTGGGGCCGCCATGCTCCCCGGCGGGCGCGGCGGGCGCCGGCGTCGGGGGCGGCTCGCTCTTCTTCCAGTGGGCGGGCGGCTTCAATTGGGGCGGGCGCTGGCCCATTCGCGTCTCCGGCGGGTGGACCCCTTATCTCGGCTGTGGCAGGCGCCCTGGCAAGATGAGCGATCCGCCAGGCACCGCCGCCCGCCGCGCCGCGTTGCGCCTGCTCGACGCGGTGCTGCGCAAGGGCCTGCCGCTCGAGGCGGCGCTCGACGCCGCGGCGCGCGATCTCGACCGGGCCGACGACCGTGCCTTCGCCCATGCCATCGCCGCCGAGGCGCTGCGCCGACTGCCCGACCTCGACGCCCTGATCGACAGCGCGACGAAGCAGCGCCTGCCCGACGATTCCAAGGCGCGCTTCGCGTTGCGGCTCGCTCTGGTCCAGGCGCTGGCGATGGACACCCCGCCGCACGCCGCCATCTCGACGATTCTGCCGCTGGTCGACGGCGGCCCGCGCCGCCTCGTCCACGGCGTGTTCGGGACGCTGATGCGGCGCGCCGCCGGCCTTGCGGAGGTGCCGACCCTTCCGGCTCGTATCGGCGACAGGTGGGAGCGCCATTGGGGCGCGTCGGTCGCCGACGCCGCGGCGCAGCTGCTGGCGGTCCCGCCGCCGCTCGACCTCTGCTTCGCGCCGGGCGACGAGCCCGACCTGGAAGGGTTGAGCCTGATGCCCGGCCACCTCCGCCTGCCGTCGCGTACCGCCGTCGCCGGCCTCACTGGCTTCGGTGAAGGCGGATGGTGGATCCAGGACGTCGCCGCGTCGATTCCCGCACGCCTGCTCGAGCGGGGACAGGGACGAACGGCGCTGGACCTCTGTGCCGCGCCGGGCGGCAAGACGATGCAGCTCGCCGCCGCCGGCTTCCGGGTGACCGCCGTCGACTCGTCGGAAAGTCGTCTCGGACGACTTCGCGAAAATCTCGCCCGTACCGGCTTGGCGGCGGAGGTGGTCGCCGCAGACGTTCTGGCCTGGGAACCGCAGGAACCGGTCGACGCCATCCTGCTCGACGCCCCCTGCTCGGCGACCGGCATCTTTCGCCGCCACCCGGAAGTGCTCCACCGAGTCCGTCCGCGCGCCCTCGCCGAGCTGGCCGAGGGGCAGAAAGCTATGCTGGAGCGGGCGGCGCAATGGCTGAAGCCCGGAGGCACCCTGATCTACTCGGTCTGCTCGCTGGAGCCGGAGGAAGGGGAGGAGGTCGCGGCCGCGGCCTCCGATCTCGCTCCCGATCCGGTCCGCCCCGGCGAGCTGCCGGACGCGGTGCCGCTCCGGGACGGCTTCGTCCGGACGCTGCCCGGACTGTGGCTGGACGAAGGCGGTTGCGACGGCTTCTTCGTCGCCCGCTTCACGCGCACTTAGCGGGGGATAAGTCGCGGCTTTCCTTGCCGCGCGAATCGGCCTCCGTTAACCATCGGGACGTGCAGCAACCGGTCCGCATCGCGCCCTCGATCCTCAGCGCCGATTTCGCTCGGCCCGGCGTGGACGTGCGGGCGATCGACGAGGCGGCCGCCGACTGCATCCACGTCGACGTGATGGACGGCCATTTCGCCCCCAACCTCACAATCGGCCCGGCGGTGGTGAAGGCGCTCCGGCCGCATACGGCCAAGCCGCTCGACGTCCATCTGATGGTCTCGCCGGCCGATCCCTTCCTCGCCGCCCTCGCCGAGGCCGGCGCCGGCACGATCACCGTCCACCCCGGGGCCGGGCCACACCTCCACCGCGTCCTCCAGGCGATCAAGGCGCCGGGCAAGCGCGCCGGCCACTCGCTCAACCCGGCGACTCCGGCGAAAGCGGCCGACCCCGGCTTCGGCCGACAGTCGTTCATCGCCTCGCAGCTCGCCAAGATCGAGGCGGTGCGCAAGCGGATCGACAAATTGGGCAAGGCCGTCGACCTCGAGGTCGACGGCACGGCTAGCGTCCGCGGCGGCGCTTGTGCTTATGCCGGCAACGTCGCGAGGCTGCGCGGATGAGTCTGCTCGAAAAGATCGATCCGCCGGCCGAGGAGGCGATCGAGCCGGGCCGCCAGCTGATCCGCAGCGGCAGCGACCGCGGAGCCTCGTTCGCCGAGCGACTCTCCTGGCGGCTCCACCGCCTGTCGTGGCGGACTCCGTTCCACGCGCTTCGGCTGCGCGGCCGCTTCCCGTTGCGGCTGCTGACGGTGCCCAAGGACCCGATCGCCGGCAGCAAGGCGGCGGGCGAGGCGATGCTTCGGGGGCAGCTGGTCCACCGCGACCTGTCGCTGCCGCTCCGGACGCTCGATTTCCGCGACTTCTCGCTGCCGCGCGACGCCGTCGACCATCTTCACAGCTTCGAGTGGCTGCGCGACCTCGCCGCGGCCGCGACCCGCGAGCGCGCGTCGAAGCTCGCCGAGAAGCTGGTCCACCGATGGCTCGAGGCCCATTCGGAGGAGGTGACGGAGCCGGCATGGCGGCCGGACCTGTGGGGGCGGCGAATCCTGTTCTGGACCGCCTATGCGCCCTACATCCTGTCGAGCCGCGACCCGGTCTATCGCTCGCTGGTGCTGAACGCGCTGGCCCGCGGCGCCCGGCACCTCGACAAGACCGCCGACCGGGCGCCGGCGGGCCTCGCGCGGATCACCGCCTGGGCCGGGGTGATCGCCGCCGCTCTGGTCGTCCAGGGCGGCCCGGCGCGGCTCAGCCGCGGCGAGGCCGGGCTGCTTCGTGCCTTGGCCGCTTCGGTCGGCGAGGATGGGGGTCTCAGCAGCCGATCGCCGGGCGAACAGCTGGCGCTTGTCGAACTGCTCAGCCAGATCCGCGCGGTCTACAATGCCGGGCGCCAGGAGCCGCCGGAGGCTATCGCCGACGCGCTCACCGGCGCCGTCGCGGCTCTGCTCGGAGTCACCCTCGGGGACGAGGCGCTGTCCAGCTGGCAGAGTGGAAACCCGCTCTCGAAACGCCGAATTGCCGCCGCCGTCGAGGGCTCGGGCGTCAGGGCCCGCCCGCTCCGCCAGGCGCGAAGCTGGGGCTATCAGCGGCTCGAGGCGAAAGCGACGGTCGTGGTCGTCGACGCCGCGCCGCCGCCGGCCAGCCGCGCTTTCTCCGGGGGCTGCGCCTCGACCCTCGCCTTCGAAATGAGCGACGGCGGCAGCCGAATCGTCGTCAATTGCGGCGGCCCCGGCGGCGCCGTGGACGCGCTTCCGGCCGAGCTGGCGCGGGCGTTGCGCACCACCGCCGCCCATTCGACCCTGACGCTCGGCGATCGCAACTCGACCGCGATCCACGACGACGGCACGCTCGGCAAGGGCGTCGGCCAGGTCGAGCTCGCCCGCGACGAAACCGGCGGAGTGATGCAGATCGAGGCGAGCCACGACGGCTATGCGAGGCGGTTCGGCCTCATGCACCAGCGCCAGCTCAGCCTCGCCGCCGACGGACGCGAGCTGAGGGGCCAGGACGTGCTGATCGCCGCCGGCCGCCGCCGCCGGGGCGATGACGTGCCGTTCGCGCTGCGCTTCCATCTCGCCCCCGCCGTGGAGGTCGCGACCACCGCCGACGGCCAGGGCGCACTGCTCAGGGTGCGCGGATCGACGGTCTGGCAGTTCCGCTGCCGCGGCGGGCGCCTCGCCATCGAGGACAGTCTGTGGATCGACGGCGAGGCGGCGGCGCACCCGAGCCTCCAGCTCGTCGTCTCGGGCGAGAGCCCGCGCGACGGCACGACGGTCGCCTGGACCTTCCGGCGGGCGGCCTGAAGGAGGACGGAGTGCCGGACCGGGTCAAGATCGCGCGAGCCTTGCTCTCCGTCTCGGACAAGAGCGGCCTCGCCGGCCTCGGCCGGGCGCTGGCGGCTCGCGGCGTCGAGCTGGTCTCGACCGGCGGGACCGCCGAGACTCTGCGCGAGGCCGGGCTCGACGTGCGCGGCGTCTCCGATCTCACCGGCTTTCCCGAGATGATGGACGGACGGGTAAAGACCCTCCACCCCAAGGTCCATGGCGGCCTGCTCGCCGTCCGCGACGATCCGGACCATGCGTCGGCCATGGCCGAGCACGGCATCGGCGCGATCGACCTGGTCGTCGTCAACCTCTATCCGTTCGCCGCCGCCGTCGCTCGCGGCGCCGGCCGGGACGAGGTGATCGAGAATATCGACATCGGCGGGCCGTCGATGGTCCGCTCGGCCGCCAAGAACCACGCCTATGTGGCCGTCGTCACGGACCCGGCGGACTACGGCGCCTTGATCCGCGCGCTCGACGAGGATGACGCCATGACGTCGTTCGACTTCCGCAAGTATCTGGCTGCGAAGGCTTTCGCCGCCACCGCCGTCTACGATTCGATGATCGCCCAATGGTTCGCGTTCGGCGACCAGGGGAAGCTGTTCCCGGACGTCCTGCCGCTCACAATGAAGCTGGGCGAGGAACTGCGCTACGGCGAGAACCCGCACCAGAAGGCGGCGCTATACACGCCGATCGGCCCGCACGGCCGCGGCATCGCCCAGGCGGAGCAGGTCCAGGGGAAAGAGCTCAGCTACAACAATTATAACGACGCCGACGCGGCGCTGGAGCTGATCTCCGAATTCCGGGACGGCGAGGCGGCCTGCGTGATCGTCAAGCACGCCAATCCCTGCGGGGTGGCGACGGCCGAGACTCTGGTGGGTGCCTACGAACGCGCCTTGCGCTGCGACTCGGTGTCCGCGTTCGGCGGCATCGTCGCCGTCAACCGCACGCTCGACGCGGACTCGGCCGAAGCGATCACCCGGATCTTCACCGAGGTCGTCATCGCGCCCGGCGCCGACGACGCGGCGCTCGAGATTTTCATGCGCAAGAAGAATCTTCGGCTGCTGCTCACGGCAGACCTGCCCGATCCCGCGCGGCCGGGGCTGACCCTGAAATCGATCGCCGGGGGCTATCTGCTCCAGACCCGCGACAATGGCCGGGTCTCGGCCGATGCGCTGAAGGTCGTCACCAGGCGCGCGCCGAGCGAGCGCGAGCTCGCCGATTGCCTGTTCGCCTGGACGGTCGCCAAGCACGTCAAGTCGAACGCCATCGTCTACGCCAGGGACGGAGCGACGGCGGGGATCGGGGCGGGCCAGATGAACCGCCTCGAATCCGCCCGGATCGCCGCCTGGAAGGCAAGGGACGCGGCCGAGAAGGCCGGCTGGCCGGAGCCTCGGACGGTCGGCTCGGCGGTCGCGTCGGACGCCTTCTTCCCGTTCGCCGACGGCCTGCTCGCCGCCGTCGAGGCCGGGGCGACCGCTGTGATCCAACCGGGCGGATCGATGCGCGACGACGAGGTCATCGCCGCTGCCGATGAGGCGGGCCTCGCGATGGTCTTCACCGGCCGGCGCCACTTCCGGCACTAGCCGGTCGGGGGCGGCTCGGCTCCGGGCGGAGTCACTCCGGGGGGCGGCGGGATCTCCGGCTCTTCCGCCTTGCGCATGCGGAACAGCGCGCGGTCTTCGGACGTGAAGCCCTTGACCCAGACGATCGCTCCGAAGGCGGCAAGGATGGCGGGGACTCCGAAGGCGAGCTCGGCCCATTCGAGGCGATGCGGCAGCGCGGTGAACGCCCAGCCCACCAACGCGGCGCCGGCCGCGGCCCAGATCAAAGGCCAGCGCCAGCCCTGGACCGGCGCTCCGAGCAGCCGGCAGAGCAACCGCGCCTTCAAGACCGAGGCGAGACCGAGTGCCAGCATCAGCCCGATCGCCGCGCCGGCCGCCTGGTAGGCCGGCGGCAGGTGGAGGGCCCGCATGCCAAGGATGATCGCGACCGTGAGCAGCGCCTGGGTCGCGATCATCAGCAGCGAGATCATCAAATTGCGGTGGCGCGCGACGTAGACGAGGGCGGCTTCAGACAGGGCCGCCGTCGCCGCCACCACCTCGGCGGCGAGCAGGAAGGCGAGGGCGCCGGTGCCACCGACGAAGGCGTGGCCGACCAGGCCCATCACCGCCTCGCCCGGAATGCCGAGCGCCAGCGCGATTCCGGCCTGGGCGGCGATCACCCAGAAGCCGACCTGCCGCACCTGCCTGGCGACCGCCAGCTTGTCGCCCTCGGCGAGCCGCTGGGTGATGACGGGAGCGAGGATCGGATCGAAGCTGGTCTTCAATTTCTGCGGAAGCGAGGCGACCTGCTGCGCGACGTAATAGACGCCGACATAATAAGGCGCGACGAACAGTCCGAGTATGGCGATGTCGAGGCGGCGCGAGCCCCATTCGATCGCGTCGGCGGCCGCGAGCGGGACGTTCTTGCGGGCGAGGTAGAGGAGCTTGGTCGGGTGCGGCTTCCAGCCGCTCGGGAAGCCGTAGGTCCTGACCAGAGGCCACAGTGAGGCGACCAGCCCGGCCACCACCGAGACGACATAGGCGACGATCAGCCCGTCGCGCGACCGGGTGCCGTCGGCGGCGGCGGGGAAGAAGAAGATGCCCGCTCCGGCGGCGATGCTGATCACCCAGGGCTCGACGACGGCGCGGGCGCGCACGGTGGCGGCGACGTCATGGCGATAGGCCAAGGCGGCGAGGGCGACGTCGGCGCCGGCCACACCGAAGATGACCAAAGGCAGCAACCAGTCGGCGCCGTGGACCCCGCCGCCCGGGAACATCGCCCGCGGGTAGACGACCAGGATCGCACTCGCCGCGGCGGAGGCGATGAAGGCGGCGAGCACGGCGTCGGCGACCGTGCAGGCGTCCGGCTCCTCGGCCAGCGACAATTGCTGGGCGAGCCCGCGCTTGAGGCCCAAAGTCGAGATTTGCGCGGCGAACTCGATGACGATGACGGCGTAAGCGAAGGCGCCCAGCGCCTGCGGCCCGTAATAGCGCCCGGCGATGAACAGGAAGGGCAGCCGCGCCGCGAGCCGGATCAGGAAGCCGAAGAAATTGGTCCGGCCGCCCTTGGCGAGGGCCGCGATGTCGTCTGCCGGCGGCGGGGGCGCGCGCTCAGACAGCCCAATGCTCCCCACGGATCGCTACGGCGGTGACGTGGAAGGGCTTGGGCGGATCGATCGACGTCGCATCGGTGACGATCGTGAAGATCAGATCGTGTCCCTCCAGGCCGCCCGAGGGCGTCCGCGCCGCGCGCGCCGTCACGCAGAAGTGCGCTGGAGCATTCGGGCAGCGGTCCAGGCCGAAAGAGCCGATATGCTGGGCCGGGAAGCTCGTCAGGACGGACATCGAGTCGCGGCAGAGATCGTCGTCGGGCCGGTCCGGCTCCCCCTTGCAGTCCAGCGGAGGCAAATCGCGCGCGCTCGCCTGGGCCTGCAGGAACGCCTGCGTCGCGAAGGCGGCGTCGACGGCGCGGAAATCCGGGCCTTCCATCCAGGAGCCGCCGAAGAAATTGGGCTGGTCGCGACCCAGGATGGGCCGGAGCGCCTCGCACTGGCGGTCCTGGCTGTCGGGAACATCGCCTCCCATAGCGGCCGCCGCGCGAGTCGGCAGGATACCGAACCGCTTCGATTGGGAGTAGCCGCTGAACGTTGCGCGGTCGCCCTCGGCCCTCTTGTTCCTGGATGACGGTCGGAATTCCACGTTGAGATACTCGGCTTCGCAGAGACCGGGAAAGCCGGCGCTCTTGGGGCGCGTGGCGAATTCGACCGAGAAGACGCCGGAGACGGGCCAGCCGGTGTTCCAGCCCACCTTGCTCTCGACATAATTCCCGCCGGCGAGACCGAAGACGACGCGCGCCAGATCCTTCGTTGAGAGCCTACGGGCCTCGGCCATCGAGAATTCCGCATCCGATCGAGCCGGCCCGGCGATCGCGACGCCGCTGTCGAAACAGGCCAGCAGGGCGAGCAGGAGCCAGCCGAGGCTCAATGCGCCGCGCCCCAGTTCGGACCGGTGCCGATGTCGATGCCGAGCGGCACGTCGAGCTTCACCGCCGGCTCGGCGGCCGTCTCCATGACGCGGCGGATGACGGCGCTCGCCTCGTCCACCGCTCCTTCGGGCACTTCGAAGACCAATTCGTCGTGGACCTGCATCAGCATCCGAACCGCGCCCAGCCCTTCCCGTTCCAGCGCGGGGCGGAGGCGGGTCATGGCGCGCTTTATGATATCGGCGCTGGTGCCCTGGATCGGGGCATTGATCGCGGCGCGTTCGGCGCCCTGGCGTTCCCCTTGGTTCTTGGCGCGGATCGAGGGGAAATGGGTCTTGCGGCCAAACAATGTAGCGGTGAACCCGGTCTCACGGACTCTCGAAAGAGTCTCGGCGATGTAGGACTGGATGCCCGGGAACCGCTCGAAATAGCGGTCGATCATCGCCTGCGCCTCGTCGGCGGTGATCGCCAGCCGGCCGGCGAGGCCCCAGCGCGAGATGCCGTAGAGGATGGCGAAGTTGATCGTCTTGGCCGAGGCGCGGGTGTCGCGGTTGACCTCGCCGAACAGCTCCTGCGCGGTCATCGCATGGATGTCGAGGCCGTGGGCGAAGGCGGACTTCAATTGCGGCACGTCGGCCATGTGGGCGGCGAGGCGAAGCTCGATCTGCGAATAATCGGCCGAGAGGATGACGAAGCCCGGCTCAGCGATGAAGGCGTCGCGGATCCGCCGGCCGATCTCCGTGCGGATCGGGATGTTCTGGAGGTTGGGATCGGTCGAGGAGAGCCGGCCGGTCTGCGCGCCCGACAACGAGTAGGAGGTGTGGACGCGCCCGGTCTCCCGGTTGATCTGTTGCTGGAGCGCGTCGGTGTAGGTCGACTTCAATTTGGAGAGCTGCCGCCATTCGAGCACGAGGGCGGCGATCGGAACGCCCTCGCGCGACAGCCGCTCGAGCTCGTTGACGTCGGTCGACCAGGTACCCGACTTGCCCTTGCGCCCTCCCTTGAGGCCCATCTGGGTGAACAAAACCTCGCCCAATTGCTGCGGGCTGCCGATGGTGAATCGGCACCCCGCCTCGCCGCAGATCCGCTCCTCGAGCTCGGCGATCTGGATTGTGAACTCCTGGCTGAGCTTGTTCAGCTCCTCGCGGTCGACCTTGACGCCTTCGCGCTCCATCCGGGCGACGACCGGGACGAGCGGCCGGTCGACCGTCTCGTAGACCCGGCTGACCCGCTCGTGCGGAAGCCGCGCCTTGAAGCGGGTCCACAGGCGCAGGGTGACGTCGGCGTCCTCGGCGGCATATTCGGTGGCGCGGTCGAGCGGCACCTGGTTGAACTTGATCTGCCTCTGCCCGGTCCCGCAAACGTCCTTGTAGGCGATGCATTCGTGGTCGAGATGCTTTTTCGCCAGGTCGTCCATGGCGTGGCTGTTGAGCCCGCCGGCGTCGAGGTCGAAGCTCATCACCA
>JAXDPA010000071.1:0-5915 GCA_034668685.1 Sphingomonadales bacterium
AGACCGGCGCCACCGGCGCGATGCTGGCCGGCGGGATGGGCGCGATCCACGGCAAGCGCGCCGGCGGGCTCGGCGCGGTCGCCGGCAAGCAGAGCGCGGCCAAGGCGGCCGAGGCGGCCGAGCGGACCCGGATCACCAGCGAGATCGAACGGATCAAGATCGCGACCCGCGACGACGTCGCCCGGATGCTGGACGACATGGAGAAGGCCGCGACGATGGTCTTCGAGGCCGGGCTCAGCCTCGCCGAAAAGGCATATTCGCGCGCGTTCGACGATGCCAAAGGCGGCGCGATCGACTGGCTCACCAACTGGGGCGATGATTGGAAGGAGCATATCGAGGCCGCGTTCAGGACGGCCCGCGCCGAATATGACCGGGTCGTCTCGCAGACCATCGAGACCGTCGCCGACATCGTCGAGACCCGCCTGGCTCTGGCCAGGGGGCGGGTGCAGCGGGGCCGCAAGGAGGTCGACATCTTCGTGGCCGGCCTCGACAAGGGCGTACGCCGCTTCGGCGAGGAAGCCAGGACCGCCATCGGCGCCGATTTCGAGGCGATGGAAGGCGACATCGACGCCAAGCGCGACTCGATCGTCTCGTCGCTCGTCGCGCAATACAAGGAATCGCAAAAGCGCGTCGCCGCGCTCGAGGAACAGCTTCGCGAGGCGAACAAGAGCCTCTGGGACCGGATCTACGACGCGACCGTCGGCGTCATCAAGAAGATCATCGCGTTCAAGGACTTCCTGCTCGGCGTGCTGGCCAAGATGGCGCAGGTCGTCGCGGCGATCATCGACGATCCGATCGGCTTCCTCGGCCATCTGATCGACGGCATCATGGCCGGTCTCGACGGCTTCATGTCGAGGATCGGCGAGCATCTCAAGAAGGGCCTGCTCGAATGGCTGTTCGGCGCCCTCGAGGGGGCCGGCCTCAAGATCCCCGAGACGTTCGACATGAAGGGCGTGCTCGACCTCGTCCTGCAGGTGCTCGGCCTGACCTGGGAGAACATCCGGGCGCGCGCGGTCAAGGTGCTCGGCGCCGACATGGTCGCCTATCTCGAGAAGAGCTGGGAGATCTTCCAGGTGCTGGTCAAGGAGGGGCCGGCGGGGCTGTGGAAGATGCTGGTCGAGAAGCTCGGCGACATCAAGGACATGATCCTCACCCAGGTGGGCCAGTGGGTCGAGGAGAAGATCGTCACCGCCGGCATCAAGTGGCTTCTGTCGCTGCTCAACCCGGTCGCCGCCTTCATCAAGGCGTGCATGGCGATCTACGACATCGTCAAATTCTTCATCGAGCGCGCCGCCCAGATCGCCGCGCTGATCAACGCCATCGTCGACACTTTGGGCTCGATCGTCAGCGGCAACATCGCGACCATGGCGAAGGGCATCGAGAACGCCCTGGCGAAGATGATCCCGGTCGCGATCGGCTTCCTCGCCAGCCTGCTCGGCCTCGGCGGCATCTCCGAGAAGATCCGCGCGGTGATCGACAAGCTGCGGGCCCCCGTCAACGCGGCCATCGACTGGATCATCGGCAAGGCGGCGGGGCTGGTGAAGAAGGCGGGAGGGGCCGTCTCCAAGCTTGTAAAGGGCACCGACAAGCGCACTCCGGAGGAGAAGCAGCGCGACCTGGAACGCGCCGCGGCCAGCCTGCGCCCGCTGATCGCGCCGCTCCTGAAGCGCGGTATCTCGCCGGAAAAACTAAAGCCTCTCCTGGTCGCCTGGCGGCTGCGTTATCGGCTGACCTCGCTAACTCTCGAAGACGGCGAGATCATCGCTACGATCAATCCCAGGATCACGTTGGTGAAGGGCTGGGTCTTCGAGGACTCCGATCTGTTCAAGATCGTTGACAAGATTGCCGGCGAATTCATCGAGGAAGCGAAGGCGGAGGCCGCGGTCACCGAGCCGACGATCGTCAAACGCTCCATCGACGGCAAGGACCACGACATAGAGCGGAGCAACGTGAGCGATCGTCTGTCGCTCGGGAAGGCCGTCGTGGCGATCGGCAGCCGAAGCCAGCACGAGGTCACGGTCGGAACAGACGAAACGGGCGAGCCGGTGACTTTCGGGCATAGCCGCGAGCAGGCGCCGTTTGGCGGGTGGTTCGGCTGGAAGGGGATCGGAGCCGGCGGGGTTGGGGGGCCGAAAGGGCGACGTTACGACGAGATCGCCGCTTCGCTCAAGGGAAAGCCGGCAGGGGATTGGCTCGGCTTGCTGGTGCGGGGCAAGCCGCTGCCGGCGGCGGCCAAGCCCCACAAAGGCGATATCGAGGAGCTTTACGGCTTACTCCTCGCCAAGGAGCCGAGCCACGCCAAGGGCGATCAGCGCCGCGATCTCGTCTATTCGGCCATGGCCATCGATCTGATGAGCGGGCCGCAGGCGAAGCCGGTCGAGACCATCATCGGCACCGGCGCGCTGCATCCGGCGGCATTCGGCGGCGCCCAATCCGGAGCGAAGGTCGTCACGGCGGAAGTGCTAGACAAGAAGCCGCCCGCCAAGATGACCGCTGCGAAGGAAATGAAAGCGGCCGAGCGGCGGCGGCGGGAACGCGAGACTCTGCGGGAATGGTTCAGGAAGCACAAGGACAAGCTGCCGTTACTTGATCATAAGCCGACGCTGGCCGACGTCGAGAACTGGGTCCGAAGGATGATTCGCGAGTTTATGTCGGGAGGCAATCCGACCGAGCCGACGCCGGTCGTGTCCGATGCCGAAGTCAAGGAGCCCTGAAATGCCGACCCGTTATCGAGTCCTCGACGAAGCTGTCACTCGAGAGGAGTTTGCTGAGGCGGCTGCGGCGCTCGGTCTTGCCTTGACGAAGGTCTTTGAGGCGGACGACGAGCATGGCTATGAGGAGATCTGGGCAAATTCCCCGCAAACGGCCTCGCTCAATTACGCCGAGGATCCGTTCGTCGGCCTCAACTATGTTGCCGCCACCGGCGGAGAGGCCGACAATCTTCTGGCGGCGCTTAGCCGCAAGCTCAACTTCTACTCTCCTGACGAATTGATCGAGGAAGCTCATTCCGCCAACGTGGACCACAACGACCGCGTGGCGAACCTCTACCAGCTTGGGGTGACCTTTCCGGAGTACGACAAGGACGTCCGCGACATCTTCGAAAATTACGCCACGCTCGCCCCCCATCCCAAGCTGCGCACCGCTGCGCTCGATGCCATAGGGCTGCGCAGCTGGAGCGAGCTTCGTCCCGTAGTCGAGAGGGTGGCCCGGGATGATGTGGATGTAACGGTGCGCGACTATGCCAAGGCATTGCTGGCCCGCTGGGACACCATTCCGCCAGGATAGTCACGAAGCGGCGTCGATGTAGCCCAACGAATATCGGAACTCCGCAAGCGTTCATTTGCGGCTCGAATATGCCTGCGGCAGTTTGCGAACCGTCGCTCCCTTGGCATGATAATGCCGCAAGTTTTCCTTGTAATCCCGGGTGAGTCAGCGTTCAATGCAAGATTGTGCCTACCTGCGGTCGGCCTTGTTGCGATCGCTTCGGCGGCTTGTGATGAGTCCCGGTTCGGCGCCACCGAGAATGTGGCGTCCTGTTCTAGGCGCGCGGCGTTGGGGGCAACGCCTCGTCCGCGAAGGTTGTCGGCGTTACATTGGACCTGGGGGAGGGGGTCTATCCTCGACGTGGTCGTCTATTCGCCCGTGCGGCTGTTTGCGGAGGGTGTCGCCGCCTGCCTCGATTCACAACCTGAAAGCCGGGCCGTCGCCTGCTGCCGGTTCGAGTCCGTCCACGATGCCGTCGGCAGCGGCCGCGCCGACGTGGTCCTGCTCGACGTCACCGATCGGTGCGTGCTCGCCGAGGGCCGCCGGCTGGTGCACGATTTCCCCGACCTTCGGGTGATCGCCCTCGCCTTGCCCGAAGCCCCCGACGAGGTGATCGCCTGCGCCGATCACGGCTTCGTCTCCTACGTCCCGCGCAACGCCTGCGTCGAGGACATGCTCCAGGTCGTCCGGCGCGCCCTGCGCGAGGAGGTGGTCTGCGATCCGAAGGTGTCGGGCGGGCTGCTGCGCGAGCTCAGCCGGCGCCGGGCGATGGCCGCGCCCGCCCCCGATCCGGACGCCGAGGAGCTTACCCGGCGGGAGCGCGAGGTGCTTCGGCTGCTCGGGCGGCGCCTGAGCAACAAGGAGATCGCCCGGCAGCTCTGCCTGAGCACCGCCACGGTCAAGAACCACGTCCACTCGATCCTCACCAAGCTCAAGGTCACCGGCCGCCACGAGGCGCTTGCCCGCCTGCAGGCGGATTGGACGATCGGTGGGTCCAGGGCCCGGAGATAGCAGGCCTCCCGAGCGATGACCTTCGGCACAGCGGCGCGCGATCGGGCGGGCAAAGGCCTCGCCGGCTTTATCGAGTGATTTTCAGCGGCTTGAGCAGAAAATGGTCGGGGAGAGAGGATTCGAACCTCCGGCCCCTGCCTCCCGAAGACAGTGCTCTACCAGGCTGAGCTACTCCCCGACCGGGTTCGGCCGCTTGGCCGCCGGAAGACAGGTCGCGGGTCTATAGGGTCGGCATTTGCCGAGCGCAAGCGCCGCTTCAGCGGCCGAGCACGGCCAGCATTTCGGCGACGGCGGTGAACTTCTCGCGCGGGCTTCCCTCCCGCGCCCGGCCCGCCTCGGCGGCCTCGATCAGCTGCCAGTCGCGAAAGGTGACCGGCTCGACTCCGCGCGCGGTGAGCAGGAGGTCGAGGCCGGCCCCGCCGTCGCGCGCCGGCGCCTCCGCGCCCGGCGGCAGGGCGGCGGCGATCTTCTCGGCGACCTCGAACCCGTCGGGGCGGTTGGTGCCGATCGTGCCCGTCGGCCCCCGCCGGGCCCAGCCGACGCAATAGAGGCGGTCGGTGATCACCCCTTCGTGATTGGCGAAGCGGCCTCTCCCATGTTCGTAAGGGACGCCCTCGATCGGCGGGGTCTGGTAGCCGATGCAGCTCACCACGAGGCCGCAATCGATCGAATAAAGCTCGCCGGTGCCGACCGAGCGCAGGTCGTCGGTGAGCTTCGTCCTCTCGACGACCAGCCGCTCGACCCGCCCCTCGCCCTCGACCGCCACCGGCATGGCGAAGAAGTCGAAGTCGATGATCTTCGACCGGTCGCGGGGCAGGGCGGCGAATTCCCGCAGGTGCGTGACCGATTTGCGCATTCCGGGCTCGAGCAAGGCGTCGTCGGCGGCGGGCGGGAAGTCGGCGAGCTCGACGGTCGGCGTCGCGCCGGCGAGGTGGCCGAGCTCGCCCAGCTCCTTGGGCGTCATCGCGATCTGATGCGGGCCGCGGCGGCCGAGCACGTGGATCTTGCGGATCGCCGAGCGGTCGAGCGCGTCGAGGGCGTGCCCCGCGATGTCCGAGCCGGCGAACTCGGCGCGGGTCTTGGCGAGGATCCGGGCGACGTCGAGGGCGACGTTGCCGTTGCCGATCACCGCCGCGGCGGCGACGCCCAGCGGCGGGTCGAGGCCGGCGAAATCGGGATGGCCGTTATACCAGCCGACGAAGGCAGCCGAGCCGACCACGCCGGGCAGGTCGCTTCCCGGAATGTCGAGCGGCCGGTCGTGCGGCGCTCCGGTCGCAAGCACCACGGCGTCGTAGAGCGAGAGAAGCTCGTCGACCGAGACGTCGCCGCCGATCGTCACATTGCCGACGAATCGGACGTTCGGGCTCAGCGACACCTTCTCGTAGCGCTTGTAGACCGCCTTGATCGACTGGTGATCGGGCGCGACCCCGGAGCGGATCAGGCCGTAGGGCACGGGCAGCCGGTCGATCAGGTCGATGGCCACCTCCTCGCCGTAGAGCTTCTGAAGCGCTTCGGCGGTGTAATAGCCGGCCGGCCCCGAACCGATCACCGCGACGTGCCGCATGTTTGCCCTCCTCGTGCGGGCGGGATGCTAGCGCGGTTCGGCGGGGTGGCAAGCATTCTCCCCTCTCCCCGGGGAG
>JAXDPA010000072.1:0-2631 GCA_034668685.1 Sphingomonadales bacterium
CTCGATCAGGCCACCGGGGACATCGCCGACACCGCTCGGCGCACGGGTGCGCTCATTCGCGGTCCGATTCCGCTGCCGACGCGTATCGAGAAGTTCACCGTGAACCGCTCGCCGCACGTCGACAAGAAGTCGCGCGAGCAGTTCGAGGTCCGGACCTACAAGAGGCTGCTCGATATCGTGCAGCCCACGCCGCAGACGGTCGACGCTTTGATGAAGCTCGACCTCGCCGCCGGCGTCGACGTTGAGATCAAATTGGCCTGAGCCAATTTGCCGTCAGCCCCGGCGCAGGCCGGGGTCTCGTGGAGAAGGGCTAAGCCTTTCCGAGACGAGACACCGGCCGTCGCCGGTGTGACGAAGAGATAAGGGATACCGCACGGATTTTCCGTGGTCTGCGTCCCCCGCATCTCCGCTTCGGCGGGGAATACAGCCCAGGCGGGGTGATGCATCTGTTTCGGGCTGTTCACGCCCGCGGCTTCGCCGCGGGCCTCTGGATGAGGAGTTTGGTCATGCGCACCGGCGTGATCGCGAAGAAAATGGGGATGACCCGCCTGTTCCAGGACGACGGCCGCCACGTGCCCGTCACCGTCCTGGCGCTCGAGAATCTTCAGGTGGTCGCCCGCCGCGAGGAAAGCCGCGACGGCTATAACGGCGTCCAGCTCGGCGCCGGCACCTCCAAGGCGAAGAATCTCAGCAAGCCCGAGCGCGGCCATTTCGGCAAGGCCGAGGTCGAGCCCAAGGCGAAGGTCGTCGAGTTCCGCGTCGACGAGGACGGCCTGCTCGAGGTCGGCGCCGAGCTGACCGCGGACCATTTCGTCGCCGGCCAGCTCGTCGATATCCAGGGCGTCACCCAGGGCAAGGGCTTTGCCGGCGCGATGAAGCGCTGGGGCTTCAAGGGCCTGCGCGCCACCCACGGCGTCTCGCTCTCGCACCGTTCGCACGGCTCGACCGGCAACCGCCAGGATCCGGGCCGCGTCTTCAAGAACAAGAAGATGGCCGGCCATATGGGCGCGCGCAACCGCACCCAGCAGAATCTGGAGATCGTCCGCACCGACGCCGGCCGCGGCCTGATCTTCGTCAAGGGCTCGGTGCCCGGCTCGAAGGGCGGCTGGCTGCTGATCAAGGACGCGGTGAAGGTCGCCCGTCCGGACAACGTCCCCTATCCCGCCGGCCTCAGGGAGCTCGGCAAGGCGATCGAGACCGAGGAGGCCCCCGCCGGCCTGGTCGAGGAAGCCGCCGTCCACGAGATTCCGGCGCTGCCCGGCGACGACGAGGTCGCCGCCATCGCCGCCGAGCAGGATGCCGGCGCCGCCGCTTCGGAGGCAGCCGGTGAAGCCGCCGCCGCCGCGGACGCCGCCGCTCCCGCTGCCGACGAAAGCAAGGAAGGCTGAACATGAAGGTCAAGGTCCAGAACCTCGACGGCGGCAAGGCCGGCAGCGACATCGAGCTCGACGACGCCATATTCGGCGTCGAGCCGCGCGCCGACATATTGCACCGCGTCGTCACCTGGCAGCTCGAGAAGCGCCGCGGCACCGCGCGCGGCGCCCGCGAGCGCTCGGACGTCAATCGCACCGGCAAGAAGTTCGGCCGGCAGAAGGGCGGCGGCACCGCCCGCCACGGCGATCGCCGCGCCCCGATCTTCATCGGCGGCGGCAAGGCGCACGGGCCCCGCGTCCGCGACTTCGATCCGTCGCTGAACAAGAAGGTCCGCGCATTGGGCCTCAGGATGGCGCTTTCGGCCAAGGCCAAGGGCGGCAATCTGGTCGTGCTCGACAGCCTCGACCTCAAGGAGGCGAAGACCGCCGGCCTCAAGGCGCAGCTCGGCAAATTGGGCTTCGGCAAGTCGACCCTGGTGATCGACGGCGACGCGCTCAACGTCGGCTTCGCCCGGGCCTCGTCGAACCTCTCCGAGATCGACCTGCTCCCCGCGGTCGGCGCCAACGTCTACGACATTCTCAATCACGAGACCCTGGTGCTCACCCGCGCCGCGGTCGAGAAGCTGGAGGGCCGTTTCAATGGCTAAGGCAGCCAGGAAGCAGCAGGCCGCCAGGGTCGACATCAGCCATTATGATGTCATCCTCGCCCCGCACATCACCGAGAAGTCGACCATGCTCTCCGAGCATGGAGCGGTCGTCTTCAAGGTCGCCGGGAGCGCGTCCAAGCCGCAGATCAAGGCGGCGGTCGAGGCCCTGTTCAACGTCAGCGTCACCGGCGTCAACACGATGAACGTCAAGGGCAAGACCAAGCGCTGGAAGGGCCGCCCCTACACGCGCTCGGACGTCAAGAAGGCTGTCGTGACCCTGGCCGACGGCCAGTCCATCGACATCACCACCGGCGTTTGAGGAACGGATAGATCGCCATGGCACTCAAGAAATATAATCCGACCACCTCGTCGCAGCGCGGCCTGATCCTGGTCGACAAGTCGTCGCTCTGGAAGGGCAAGCCGGTGAAGGCGCTCGTCGAAGGCAAGCGCAAGACCGGCGGCCGCAACAACAAGGGCCACGTCACCTCGCGCGGCATCGCCGGCGGCCACAAGCAGAAATACCGCTATATCGATTTCAAGCGCCGCAAGTGGGACCAGCCGGCGCTCGTCGAGCGGCTGGAATATGATCCCAACCGGACCGCCTTCATCGC
>JAXDPA010000073.1:0-12435 GCA_034668685.1 Sphingomonadales bacterium
GATTTCGCGTTCAAGTCGCGGCTGTTCGAAACTCTCGCCGGGCAGATGTTCGACCGCGCGCTGCGGCGGATGATCTCGGCCTTCGAGGACCGGGCGCGGGCGCTCTACGGGCCCGGCGCGTCCGCCACCGGCATCAGCAATTCGAGCGCGCAGAGCGCCGCCTGAAGGCGGATTCCGCCGCGGCCGAGAGCGCCGAATTCCTTGACGTCGGCGACGATCTCCTTGGGATCGGCGGCGCGTCGGGCGCGGGCGAAGACGACGGTGCCGACCGGCTTGCGTTCGCTGCCTCCCGCGGGCCCGGCTATCCCGGTGACCGCCACCGCGACGTCGGCCCGGCATTTGGCCAGAGCGCCGCGCGCCATCCCCCAGGCGGCGGCGACCGAGACGGCGCCGAACGTCTCGATCACCTCCTCGCTGACTCCGAGCAGCCCCATCTTGGCCTCGTTCGAATAGGTGACGAAGGCGGCGTCGAGCACGTCCGACGAGCCGGGAATTTCGGTCAGCGCCGCGGCGACCAGGCCGCCCGTGCAGCTTTCGGCGACCGCCAGCGTGAGCCCGGCGTCCCGATTGGCCTCGACCACCCGGCGCGCCGCCTCGACCAGCTCGCCGGGCAGGACCCAGTCCCGCGCCTCACCCACCGGGGCAGATACCGGGGGACTTTCCGTCCTTGCCGACCCCGGCCATCTCCGCGACCGTCGCGAGAAGCTGGCCGACATTCTCCGCCGGCAGAGGCGAAACCGCCTGCAGCATCTCGCTGATCCCGGCGCATTTCTCGACCGGCAGCTTGGCCGCCGCCATCGCGCCCATCATCTGCCCCATGAAGGCCAGGATAACGGCCTGGTCCGCGGCCGGGGGCGCCTTGTCGCCCGCGAGGACCCTCACGGCGGCCGCGGCGGACGCTTCGCGCCCGGCGCTCTCCGCCTTGAGCCGGGCGCTGAGCGCCGGAGCGCCGGCGTTGACGAAAGCGGTCGCGGGAAGGGCCGGCCCGCATTTCTTCGCCACCGCGTCGACGAGGTACGGGGACAGGACCATGACCATGTCCCTCACCTGCGCCTTCGGGATGCAGGCTTTGAGCGGCGGCGGCGGCGGCGGCGCCGTCGCCGGCGCGGTGAGCAGGGCGGCGAGGGCGAAAGCTTTCAGCATGGATCCTCCGGCAGTCTCACGGTCGCGACGGCCATGGCGGCGATGCCTTCGCCGCGCCCGGCGAAGCCGAGCCGCTCGGTCGTCGTTGCCTTGATGCTAACCCGGCCCAGCGGCACCCGCAACAGCGCCGCCAGGCGCGCGCGGATCGCCTCGCGATGGGGCCCGAGCTTCGGCGCCTCGCAGACGAGGGTGGCGTCGACATGGTCGATCCGCCCGCCCCGCGCCTCGACCAGCGCCCGCGCATGCTCGACGAAGAGGGACGAGGGGGCGCCTTTCCATCGCGGGTCGGAGGGTGGGAAATGGACCCCGATATCGCCTTCCCCGATCGCCCCGAGCAGGGCGTCGGTGACGGCGTGGAGCAGCACGTCGGCGTCGCTGTGCCCGGCGAGACCCCGATCGTGCGGGACGAGCACACCGCCGAGCCAGACCCCATCGCCGGGCGCGAAGGCATGGACGTCGAAGCCCATGCCGGTACGACCGACCAGCCGGGCCGCGAGCATCGCCTCGGCCCGGGCGAAATCCTCCTCGTAGGTGAGCTTGTCGAGCGAAGGATCGCCTTCGACGATCTTGACGGCGATACCGGCGGCGCGGGCGACCTGAGCGTCGTCGGTGGCTTCGCCGCCGGACCAGCTGCGGTGGGCGGCAAGGATCGCCTCGAAGCGGAACCCCTGCGGCGTCTGGACCCGGACGAGGCCGTCGCGTTCGACGGGCTCGCCGAGCCAGTCGCCGCCGCGCGCCAGCGTATCGACCGCGCCGAGCGCCGGAACCGCCGCTTCGGCCTCGGACAGCGCGGCGACGATTCTCTCCCAGACCGGCGCGTAGAGGAACGGCCGGGCGGCGTCGTGGATGAGGACGAGGTCCGCTCCCCCGGAAGCGGCGATCGCCTCGAGGCCGTTGCGCACCGATTGCCGCCGCTCCGCGCCGCCGATTATGGGGGAGGGAAGGGCGCGGCCCTCGATCGCCGCGTCGTACAGCGCCTCTTGGCCCGGCCCGATCACGACCCGTATGTCGTGCGCGCCCGCCCGGCGCAGATGGTCGACCGCATGGGCAAGCACCGACTTGCCGCCGAGCCGGCGATATTGCTTCGGCACGTCGCGGCCCGCCCGCGTCCCGCGCCCCGCGGCGACGATCAGAGCGACGATCTTTCCCCCTTCGGCCATGGACGAGGCCGTACGTTCCAGTTCCCCTCCCTGCAAGGGAGGGGCTAGGGGGTGGGTTCCGCCGAAGGCGGTCGAAACTCTGAGCCAGCGGGAAGTCTCGCTACGCTCGCCTACCCACCCCCAACCCCTCCCTTGCAGGGGAGGGGAGTTCTTGCTCCTCGCCGCCTTTCACCCTATTTCGCGCTCTCTCATGCCCAAGCTCGCTCCCATCTCGATCGGTCCGGTGCGGATCGAGGCGCCGGTCATCCTGGCGCCGATGACGGGAGTCACCGACCGGCCGTTCCGGCGCGCCGTCAAGAGCTACGGCGCCGGCCTGACCGTCACCGAGATGATCGCCAGCCAGGCCGCGATCCGCGAGACCCGCCAGTCGCTCCAGAAGGCGGCGTGGGACCCGATCGAGGATCCGGTCTCGATGCAGCTCGCCGGCTGCACGCCGCGCGAGATGGGCGAGGCCGCCAAGCTCAACGAGGACCGCGGGGCGGCGATCATCGACATCAACATGGGCTGCCCGGTCCGCAAGGTGGTCAACGGGGACGCCGGCTCGGCGCTGATGCGCGACTTGAAGCTCGCCGCACAGATCGTTGACGCGACGGTGAAAGCGGTCGCCGTGCCGGTCACTCTCAAGATGCGGATGGGCTGGGACCATGCCAGCCTCAACGCGCCCGAGCTCGCCCGCATCGCCGTCGATCTCGGCGTGAAGCTGATCACCGTCCACGGCCGCACCCGCAACCAGATGTACAAGGGGGAGGCAGACTGGGCGTTCGTCCGCCGGGTCAAGGAATCGGTCGCGGTCCCCGTCATCGTCAACGGCGACATCTGCTCGATCGAGGATGCCGAGACCGCCCTGCGCCTCTCCGGCGCCGACGGCGTGATGATCGGCCGCGGCGCCTACGGCCGCCCGTGGCTGCTGGGGCAGGTGATGCACTGGCTCAAGACCGGCGAGCGGCTGCCCGACCCCGACCTGGACGAACAATATGCCGTGATTACCGAGCAGTATGACGCGATGCTCGCCCTCTACGGCGAGGAGACCGGGGTCAATATCGCCCGCAAGCATATCGGCTGGTACACGCGCGGCCTCCACGGCTCCGCCGAGTTCCGCAACGCCTTCAACAAGGAACCGGACGCCAGGCGCGCGAAGGCGATGCTGTACGAATTTTACGCGCCGTGGCTGCGGAAGGCCGCGGCCTGACGGAGCCGTGCGACAGGCCGAGCGGCCTTTGTGTGACTCCTGTGTTCTTTTTGCCACAACGTTGTGGTAGCCCGGCTTTGTGAACGCCGCCGCGCCGATCAAATGCGAATCGAGACCCCGCTGGCGGCGCCGCTTGTCGGTCGCGATCCACCGCGGCCGCATCGTTCGGGCGCTGGAAGTCGCGACCGTCCTCTTGCTCGTCGGCATAGCCGTGGCGAGCTACTTCATCGTCAAAGGTCGCAGCGCGAGCGAGCAGCTGCTGGGCCCGTCGGCCGTGGCAGGCCTGCTGGTCGCCAATCTCGTCCCAGCGATGGTATTGATGGTGCTGATCGCGCGCCGTTTGGCGATGCACCGCGCAGCCCGCTCACCGATCGGAGGAAGGGGGCGCCTCCACGTCCGCCTGGTCGCGCTCTTCTCCGTTATCGCCGGCGTGCCGACCCTGCTGGTGGTGATTTTCGCATCGCTTCTCTTCCAGAGCGGGCTTCAATTCTGGTTTTCGGAGCGGTCGCAGACCGTGCTGGCCAGCGCCGAGAACGTCTCGCAAATCTACGCGAGCGAGCACCGCGCCCGCATCGAGCTCGACGTTCAGACGATGGGCGGCGATGTCGTCAAAAAGATCAACGAATTTGGGCTTTACAGCCAATTGCTTAAGGACGCTGTCCTCTATCAGGCTGCCGCTCGCCAGTTAACCGAGGCCGCTATCTTGCGCATAGGCACCGACGGCAAGGTCCATAACGATATCTACGAGCTCAATCTCGACCACCGTGACCTGATCTCTCGCTTTCCGCCGAGCCTCCTTCGGACCATGAAGGCGGGGCAGGTGCTAAGCACCACCGAGCCGGATCGGATGGAGGCCGTCGTTCGGCTGGATCCGGACGCGGAGATATTCTTCTATGGCTCGCGCTTCGTGAATCCGTCGGCGCTGGCGCAGATCGGCCGCGCGAAGAGTGCGCTCGGAGCTTACCGGACGACGCTCGAAAACACCCGCAAGCTACAGTTCCGGTTCAACGCTATTATGCTCCTCGTATCGCTATTGATCGTGGCGATCGCCATCTGGATCGCGCTGGCGATTGCCGACCGGATGGTGCGGCCGGTCGGGCAGCTGGTGGACGCCGCCCGCCGCGTCGGGGGAGGCGACCTTTCCGCGCGGGTCCCCGGGTCGCGGGTCCACGACGAGGTCGCGACGCTCGGCAACGTGTTCAACCGCATGACCCGCCGCCTGGAGGAGCAGACCGGGGCTCTCGTCTCCGCCAATTCGCAGCTCGACAGCCGGCGGGCGTTCATCGAGGCGGTGCTGTCGGGGGTGACGGCGGGCGTCGTCTCGGTCGACCGCAACCGCCATATCCGGCTGATCAACAGCTCGGCCGAGGCCCTCCTCAAGACCGCCAAGGACGAAGCGATCGGGCAGCCGCTCGCCCGGCTCGCGCCCGAGCTCGATGCCCAGCTCGACAGCGACGAGAGGGAAGGGATCGTCCAGCTCGCCTCGGCCGGCGAGCCCAGGACGCTGGCGGTGAAAAGGGTGAAGGTCGAGGGCGGGCACGTGCTCACCTTCGACGACATCACCGAGCAATTGCTCGACCAGCGCCGCGCCGCCTGGTCCGACGTCGCCCGCCGCATCGCCCACGAGATCAAGAACCCGCTGACCCCGATCCAGCTCGCCGCCGAGCGGCTCCAGCGCCGCTACGGCAAGGAGATCGGCTCGGATCCCGAGACGTTCGAGCAATTGACCGGAACGATCGTCCGCCAGGTCGGCGACCTCCGGCGGATGGTCGACGAATTCTCCTCGTTCGCGCGGATGCCCAAGCCCGTGTTCAACGAGGAGCCGGTGGCCGAGATCGCCCGCCACGCTCTGTTCCTGCACGAGGTGGCGCACCCCGACATCGATTTCCGGCTCGAGGCGCCCGACCCGTCGCCTTTGCTCGTCTGCGACCGGCGGCAGCTCGGCCAGGCGCTCACCAACATCGTCAAGAACGGCGTCGAAGCCATTCAGCAGAAACGGGAAGAGGGCAAAGGGGAGGGGGCCGATTCGATCACCATCCGGATCCTCGAGGGGGAGGGGCGGGTCTGCATCGAGATCGTGGACACCGGCATGGGGCTGCCCGCCGAGCGATCGACTCTGACCGAGCCCTACGTCACCACCCGCGTGAAGGGCACCGGGCTCGGCCTCGCCATCGTTAAGAAGATCGTGGAGGAACATTTCGGAAGCATCGAATTTGAGGACGCGCGGGGCGGGGGAACGCTCGTCCGCCTCGTTTTCGATGCCGAGACGCTCGCCCGCGTCGGCGGAGCGGCGGAGATTGAAACCGGCAAAGCGGCGAACGGGTAGGGCATGGCTCTCGACATCCTCATAGTCGACGACGAACAGGACATCAGGGAGCTCGTCTCCGGCGTGCTCCAGGACGAAGGCTATTCGTGCCGGACGGCGGCGAACAGCAGCGAGGCGCTGCAGGCGCTGGCGGACCGGCGCCCGTCGCTGGTGCTGCTCGACGTCTGGCTTCAGAATTCCAAGCTCGACGGGCTGCAATTGCTCGAGGAGATCAAGCGCCGCGACCCGTCGCTGCCGGTGCTGATGATCTCCGGCCACGGCAATCTCGACACCGCGGTAGCGGCGATCCGCCAGGGCGCGGTCGACTTCATCGAGAAGCCGTTCGAGGCGGGGCACCTGCTCCACCTCGTCGCCCGGGCGACCGAGACCGACCGGCTGCGCCGTGAGAATGCCAGCCTCAGGGCCCAGATCGGCCAGGAGACCGAGCTCACCGGCTCGAGCGTGGCGATCAACGCGGTGCGCGCGACCCTGAAGCGGGTGGCGGGAACGGGCAGCCGGGTGCTGATCACCGGGCCGGCCGGCGTCGGCAAGGAGGTTGCGGCGCGGCTGCTCCACGAATGGTCGAACCGGGCGCAGGCGCCGTTCATCGTCGTCTCGGCGGCGCGGATGACCCCGGAGCGGGTCGAGGAGGAATTGTTCGGAGTGGAGGAGGGGGGCGAGCTCGCCCGGCCCGGCCTGCTCGAGCAGGCCCATGGCGGCACCCTGTTCCTCGACGAGATCGCCGACATGCCGATTCCGGCCCAGGCCAAGATCCTGCGCGTGCTCACCGACCAGAGCTTCACCCGGGTCGGCGGCCAGCGCACCGTCAAGGTCGACATGCGGGTGGTCTCCTCGACCTCGCGGCTGCTCGCCGAGGAGATCGCCGCGCAGCGCTTCCGCGAAGACCTTTATTACCGGCTGAACGTCGTTCCGGTGCACCTGCCGGCGCTTTCCGAGCGCCGCGAGGACATTCCCGAGCTGGTCGCCCATTTCGCCGCGCGCTACGCGGCCGAGCAGCGCCTGCCGACGCCCAATTTCACCCCCGATGCGATCGCCGCCCTCCAGGCCTATGATTGGCCGGGCAACGTCCGGCAGCTGAGGAACGTCATCGAGCGCACGATCATCCTCGCGCCGGGCGCCCGGGTGGGATCGATCGAGATCGACATGCTTCCGCCCGAGATCCTCAACGAGCAGGCGTCGCTGAGCCCGTCGGAGGCGGTCAAGGCGATCATGGGGACCCCGCTTCGCGAGGCGCGCGAGACGTTCGAGCGCGAATATCTCAAGGTCCAGATCCGCCGCTTCTCCGGCAACATCTCGCGCACCGCGACCTTCATCGGCATGGAGCGCTCGGCGCTCCACCGCAAGCTGAAGGCTCTGGGCATCGGCGACACGCGCGGCGACGGCAACGGCGAGTGAGCGCGTGGCGCTGGCGCGCCGGCCATGCTATGCCCGGCGGCACGACGTCCCTCGCGTGGGCGCCTAAGCGGACAACGATCCGCCAATAAGGAGAGTGGGCGATGGCCGACAAGGTCAACAACCTCCAGGACATGTTCTTGAACAGCCTCAGGCGGTCGAAGACCCCGGTCACCATGTTCCTGGTCAAGGGCGTCAAGCTTCAGGGCATCATCACCTGGTTCGACAATTTCTCGGTGCTTCTGCGTCGCGACGGCCACGCCCAGCTGATCTACAAGCACGCCATCTCGACAATCATGCCGTCGCACCCGCTCGATCTCGCCGAGATCGAGCGCGCCTTCGCCGAGCAGCAGGACAAGAAGAAGCCGACCCTGCTCCAGGAGGTCTTCCTGGGCGCCGTCCGCCGCTCCGGCGGGCCGGTGACCATGTTCCTGGTCAACGGCGTGATGCTCCAGGGCGACATCATCGCCTTCGACCTGTTCTGCATGCTGCTCCAGCGCGACGGCCTGTCGCAGCTCGTCTACAAGCACGCCGTCTCCACCGTTCAGCCGGAACACCCGGTGAGCTTCCAGGAATCGGACGACGAGGAGCCGGGCGCCTGAGCGTCTTCGACCGCGACGATTCGGACGAGTTCGCCCGTGGCGCCAAGGCGGTGATCGCGCTGCCGGAGCTCGGCCGCGAGGGATCGCGCGATTCAGAGGCGCGGCTCGACGAGGCCGAGGGGCTCACCGGGGCGATCGGAGTCGAGGTGGTCGAGCGGCTGCGCTTCCGAATCCGCCAGCCGCGGCCTGCGACCCTGTTCGGGTCGGGCCAGGTCGAGCAGATCGCCGAGGCGATCGAGCGGGAAGGGGCCGAGCTGCTCGTCGTCGACGCGCCGATCAGCCCGATCCAGCAGAAAAACCTCGAGACGGCGACCAAGGCCAAGGTGATCGACCGCACCGGGCTGATCCTCGAGATATTCGGCGAGCGGGCGGCGACGGCGGAGGGGCGGCTGCAGGTCGAGCTCGCCCATCTCGATTACCAGGCGGGCCGGCTGGTCCGGTCCTGGACCCACCTCGAGCGCCAGCGCGGCGGCTTCGGCTTCCTCGGCGGCCCCGGCGAGACCCAGATCGAGGCCGACCGGCGGCTGATCCGCGACCGGATGGCGAAGCTGCGCCGCGAGCTCGACCAGGTGACGCGCACCCGCGCGCTGCACCGGGCCCGGCGGCAGCGCGCGCCTTGGCCGGTGATCGCCCTGGTCGGCTACACCAATGCCGGCAAATCGACCCTGTTCAACCGCCTGACCCGCGCCGAGGTGATGGCCGAGGACCTGTTGTTCGCGACCCTCGACCCGACGATGCGCGAGGTGGCGCTCCCCGGCTTCGACAAGGCGATCCTTTCCGACACGGTCGGCTTCATCTCCGAGCTTCCGACCCAACTCGTCGCGGCGTTCCGGGCGACCCTGGAGGAGGTGATCTCGGCCGACCTCATCGTCCACGTCCGCGACATCTCCCATCCCGACAGCGAGGCCCAGCGCGAGGACGTCGAAAAGGTGCTCAAGGAGATCGGGGCGGGGGAAGGGGCGATGGTCGAGGCCTGGAACAAGATCGACCTTCTCTCCGGCGAGGCAGCCGAGCGGGTAGCGGCCGAGGCGGCTCGGCGCGAGGACGTGGTGCGGATCTCGGCGCTCACCGGAGCGGGCGTGGACGACCTGCTCGAGCGCGCCGCGGGACGGCTGCGCAGGGGCGCGCGCCTGCGCACCGTGCGGATCGCGGCGTCGGACGGCGAGACCATCGCCTGGCTCCACGCCAACGGCGAGGTGGTGGCGTCGCGGCCTGACGGCCTTGCGACCGAATATGAGGTGCGGCTGTCCGAAGCCGACTGGGCGCGGTTCGAGGCGCGCCGGGGCGCGGCCGCCTAGGTCTCCCGCTTGGCGCGCTGCCACAAGGCTTCGAGGGCGTCGATATCCATATCCGACAGCGGCTTGTCGGTCAGCTCTTCCACCTTGCGGAAGCGCTTCTCGAACCGCGCATTGGCCTCGCGGAGCGCCGATTCCGGGTCGATGCCGAGGTGCCGGGCGAGGTTGACGACGCTGAACAAGAGGTCGCCGAGCTCGTGGACCCGCTCGGCCTCGCTGGCCGACGAGTCGAGCTCGGCCAGCTCCTCGTCGATCTTGGCGCGCGGTCCGCTTGCGTCGGGCCAGTCGAAGCCGATCCGGGCGGCGCGGCGCTGGAGCTTCTCGGCCCGCTGCAGCGCGGGCAAGGCGAGGGCGACGTGGGCGAGGGCGCTCTTGTCCTCGTGCCCGTCGCGCTCGGCGGCCTTGAGCGCCTCCCAGCCGGGACTTTCGGAGGACTCGCCGAAAATGTGCGGGTGGCGGCGGACCATCTTGGCGCAGATCGCCGCCATGACGTCATCGATCGAAAAGGCGCCGATCTCCTCGGCCATCCGGGCGTGGTAGACGACCTGGAGCTGGAGATCGCCGAGCTCGTCCTTCAAATCGGCGAGGTCGCCGCGACGGATCGCGTCGGCGACCTCATAGGCTTCCTCGATCGTGTAGGGCGCGATCGACTCGAAATCCTGCTCGCGGTCCCATTCGCAGCCGGTGGCCGGATCGCGCAGTCGGGCCATGATCTCGACGAGGTCGGCCAAGGTGGGAGCGGAAGGTGGCAAAAGTGTCAAAGGTCCCGCGGAATCGATGTTTTTCTCAAAGTGCGATAATATACATTATGTAAAATCCTGAGGCGCCTCGGAGGGCGTGGAGCCCCCTCACGGCTTCAGCACCAGAACGTTGCCCTGCACGCCCCAGGCGGACAGCGACGACAGGAAGTTCATTCCGAGCACGTTGGTGTCCCCGGCGGACTCGCCGGCAAGATGCACGTCGAAATCGCGGCGCTCGATCGAGCCGACCTGGAGCGTCGCCACGCCGCGTTGCTCCAGCGCCTCGCCGTTGGCGGTCGATACCAGCACCGGGAATCCCGCCGACGGCTCGACTCCGGCGTCGTGGGCCGCGCCGGCCGACAAGGTGGTGACGGTGGCGCCGCTGTCGACCAGGAAGCGGGTCCGAACGCCGTTGATGCGCGCGTTGACCCAGAAATGCCCGTCCTCGGCCTTGGGGATGCGGATCTCGGCCCCGGCGACCACCGCCTCTCCGCCACTGTTGGCGGCGAGCACCCGGCGGCCCAGCGCGAGAAAATCATCCTTCAAACTGAAAGCGATGAACGCCGCGCCGAAGATCAGCACCCAACCGGCGAGGATCTTGAAGCCGTGCGCGATCGGGATTCGCCGGACCATGACGGCGCTGATCACCAGGACGAGCCAGCCGAGCAGATAAAGGAAGGTCAGCGCCTGATCGCCCCCCTGCCCGCTCACCAGGCGATCTCCAGTCCGTCATAGGCCGGCGCCACCCCCTCGGGCAGCTCCGCCAGCAGGGTGTCGTAATCCATGCTGTTGTCCATGTGGGTCAGCAGGGCGCGCGCCGGCGCGAGCTGCTTTATCCATTCGAGCGCCAGAGCGAGGTGCGGGTGGGTCGGGTGCGGCCGCCGCCGCAAAGTGTCCACGATCCAAAGGTCGGCCCCTTGGAACGAATTCTCCATATCCGGCGTTAATCCATTGAAATCAGTAGAATAAATGATTGTCTTCCCGCCCGCGTCGAAGCGCAGGCCGGCGGTGGTGATCGGCCCGTGCGGCTGGTCGACGGTGCGCACCGAGATGCCCCCCAGATTGATATGATCGGGCAGAAGCCTGAGGTCGACGACCGCCGGATAGCCGTCCTTGCCGTCGAACGCGTAGGCGAAGCGGGCCTTCAGGCTGTCCACCGTCTCCTGCCGGGCGTAGCCGGTCACCGGCCGGCCGCGGGCGTGATAGAGCTGCCTCAGATCGTCGATTCCGTGGCAATGGTCGGCATGGTCGTGGGTCCAGATCACCGCCTCCACTTCGGCCACGTCGGCGTCGAGCAGCTGCTCCCTCAAATCCGGGCCGGTGTCGACGAGGATCCGGGTCTTGCCGTAGCTGACCAGGATCGAGACCCGGCGGCGGCGGTTCTTCGGATTGCCCGGGTCGCACTGGCCCCAGTCGTTGCCGACCCGCGGCACGCCGGACGAGGTGCCGCAGCCGAGGATCCGGACCTCCATCATCCGACTTTCGCGAACAAGGCGCGGAAGTTGGCGGCGGTGCGCCCGGCAAGGGTTTCGACCGGCAGGCCGAGCAGCCCGGCGAGGAACCGGGCGGTGTCGGCAACGAAGGCCGGCTCGCAGGGCCGCCCGCGATGCGGCACCGGCGCGAGGAAGGGCGAATCGGTTTCGATCAGAAGCTTCTCGAGGGGAATCGTCTTGGCGGTCTCCTGCAGGTCCCTGGCATTCTTGAACGTCACGATGCCGGACAGCGAGATGTAGAGCCCGAGCGCCAGCGCTCGCTCCGCGAAGTCCGCGCTCGCCGTGAAGCAATGGATGACTCCCCTGAACGTCCCCTTTCCCATTTCCTCCTCGAGGATCGCGGCGGTATCTTCCTCGGCGTCACGGGTGTGGACGATGATCGGGAGGCCTGTCTCGCGCGCCGCGGCGATATGGGCGCGGAAGCTCGAGCGCTGCCGCGCGCGGTCGCTATGATCGTAATAATAATCGAGGCCGCTCTCGCCGATCCCGACCACCCGCGGGTGCGCGGCCCGCTCGACGAGCAGGGCCGAGTCCACCTCCGGATGGCCGTCGGCCTCGTGCGGGTGGATTCCGACCGAGGCCCAGACGTCCGGTTCCCGCTCGGCGACGCCGATCACCGCGTCCCATTCGGACCGGCGGGTCGAGATGTTGAGCATCGCCTCGACGCCCGCGGCGCGGGCGCGCTCCAGAACGCCGGCCTGATCCTCGACCAGGCCCTGGTAGTTGAGATGGCAATGGCTGTCGGCGAACATCGCTTTCGCCTCTAAGGGCTTATGCCGTTGCCGTCATCGGGGAATGCGCCGTCATCCCGGGTCATCCCGGCGGAGCCGGGACCCATGAACTGGGAGCGTAGGGGGTTGGCGACGGCCCCCTTCGCCTCTTCCTCCACCCTCGGTGTTCATGGGCCCCGGCTCTCGCCGGGGTGCCTATCCGCTCAGAGCACGAAGTCGGCGGCGGTGAGGGTGTGCGCGTCGCTGACCGTGACGAGGATCTGGAAATCGGCCTGGCCGTTGCCGTCCGTGTCGCCGGAGACCGTCCAGACGTTGTTGGCGCCCTGGGTGAGGACGAGCTGGCCGGCATGGCCGTCGAAGGCGG
>JAXDPA010000074.1:0-2810 GCA_034668685.1 Sphingomonadales bacterium
GGGGTGGGGGAGGGTGCGTAGCTGGGTGGCGGGGGCCCGCCTCCGCGTCGCATCGAAGGTGGGCCCCCTCCACCATCCTTCGGATGGTCTCCCTCCCCCGTTCCGGGGAGGGCTCCCTCCTCACCCCGCGCGCGGTGTTCGCCGGGCCATCGAGCCTTTCGGCTTGACCTCGGCCGAGATGCGCTCGGCGTCGGGGGCGGCGACGCCGCTCCTCAGCAGCGCCTCGTAGAGGGCGCGGTCGGCGGGCACGGCGACGTCGGGGGCGACTCCGGTGCCTTCCCAGCCCTTGCCGGTGTCGGGATCGTAGGTCCGGCCGACGGGAATGAAGACGCTGAACTTGCCCTCGTCGAGCGGGTTCTGGCCGCCGTAATTGCCGGCGCCGGCGGTCGGCTCGCCGACGATGGTGGCGCGGTGCGTGCGCTTCAGCGCCAGCGTCATGTGCTCGGCGGCCGAGGCGGTGGCGCCCGAGGTGAGGACGAAGACCTTGGCCTTGAACAGGCGCTTCTCCGCCCTGCTCGGCTCGACATAATGGTCGCGGCTGACCACCTCCGCCCGGGTCGGCACGAGGCGGAGCCGGGCGTCGCCCATCGGCGCTCCGCGGGCGCGGTCGACCGAGAGGCGCGTGTCCATCCGCACCAGGCTGGTCGGCTTGCCGAACAGATAGGGGAACATCGCGTCCATCTCGGCGAGGCCGCCGCCATGATGGGTGCGGTTGTCGAAGATGATCGCCTTGGCGTCGGCATGCTCCTTCATGAAGCGGTCGACGGCGGCGACGGTGTCGGGATCGCCCGGGAAGATGTTGAAGCGGATATAGGCGATGCCCGGCGCCAGCCAGCGCGCTTCCTCGATCGGCTCGAACGGCAGCGCGCGGCGGACCTGCGGTTCGGCGGCCTGCCCTTCCGCGGGGGCCGGCCCGCCGCGGATGACGACCCGGCGGCCGCCGCCCTCGGGTGGTGGGCCGACGCGCACCCGGAGGTGGTTGTCGGGCGAGACGGCGCGCAGGTCCGCGGTCAGCCGCTCGGCCAGCGCCCGGCCCGAGGTGAGCCCGTCATAGGCGCCGCTCTCGGCATTGGAGCGCAGCGTCTCCGCATAACGTTTGGCGACATCGGGGAAGACGTAATTCTCCTCGAGCAGGCCGGCGAGCTCGGCGACCGTGCGGCGGGCCTCCTCCTTAGTGACGGCGATGTCGGGCGGCGGCTGCGGCGCGCCTGCGGCGGGCGCCAGCGCCGGCCCGGGCGCCGGCGCGGGTCCATCCTGGGCCAGAGCGGCGCCGGTGCCGGCGAGCAGCATGGCGGCGAAAGCGGTACGAAAGCTCAACATCTTACCTCCCCAGGCGAAATCGTTCGTGCCCGGCGAATATGGCTCGGGCGCCGCGCTTTTTGCGCGATATTACGCCGTGCTTTATGCCAATAATCGGCGCGGAAGGGCGGCCCGATGGCATGAACAGGAAACTCGACCGTTTCGACGTCGCCCTGCTGAACCTGCTCCAGGCCGACAATCTCGCCACCGCCGAGGCGCTGGCGCGCGAGGTGGCGCTGTCGCCCTCCGCCATCGCCCGGCGGGTGCGGAGCCTGAGGGACGACGGCCTGATCGAGGCCGACACCGCGATCCTGGCGCCCGAAGTCACCGCCGACCGCCTCCGCGCCATCGTCCAGGTCCAGGTGCATGAGCATGGCGAGGCCAAGGGCATCGCGGACCTGCGCCGCCGCCTCGTCGCGCGCAAGGAAGTGCAGCTGCTGCTCAACATCGCCGGCTCGGTCGACCTGCTGCTGCTCGTCGTCACCCGCAACATGGCCGAGTTCAACGCCTTCGCCGAGACCTACCTCTCCTCCGACCCCGCCGTCCGCCGCTACGAGACCAGCGTCGTCAAAGCCGTCGTGAAGCAGAGCCCGACGGTGTGGCTCGACGAGGGGGATGTAGGGCGGTGAAGGGCGCGATATCCAGGTCGAGGCCGGATCATTCCTGATGATCGGCCATCAGCCATCCCATTGGGATTGGTTCACGCGGAGGCGCGGAGGCGCGGAGGGACGATAGTCATTGACCACACGCCGTAGCCCTTCTTTGAGCGTTTCGCCGCCAAAGTTGATCAGCAGCCCGACGGGCTGCTGCATGAGACGCAAATAGGTCAGGAGCTGTTTGCCGTGGAGCGGCAGCAGCCGCTCCACCGACTTGACCTCTACCACCAGGCAGCCCTCAACGATCAAATCCACGCGAAACGCGCCGGCGATCCGGACGCATTCGAATTCAATGTCCACGAGCTGCTGGCGGGCCACCGTGAAGCCCAGCTCGGCCAGCTTGCCGGCGAGGAGGATTTCATAAACGCTTTCCAATAAGCCCGGCCCCAGCTGACGGTGGAGGCGCATGGCCACGTCAATGACGTCGCCGCTCAATGCTTCCAGGTCTCTCCCCACTCCGCGCCCTCCGCGCCTCCGCGTGAACCCATCACGGAGCCTTCAGTCTCGCAAAGCGGGGATTCCTTTCGCTCGGTCAGGCGCCCCGTTTCTTCGCGGCGATCCAGGCGTCGATCTTTTCTTCGAGGACCCGCATCGGGAGGGCGCCGGACATCAGCACCTGGGCGTGGAAGTCGCGGATGTCGAACTTCGGGCCCAGCGCCTGCTCGGCGCGGGTGCGCAGGCGGCGGATGGTGAGCTGGCCGACCTTGTAGGCGAGCGCCTGGCCCGGGATGGCGATGTAGCGCTCGACCTCGGCGGTGGCGTCGGTCGGGCTCATCGCGCTGTTGTCGAGCATGTATTTGATCGCCTGGTCGCGGGTCCAGCCCTTGGCGTGGATTCCGGTGTCGACGACCAGCC
>JAXDPA010000075.1:0-5627 GCA_034668685.1 Sphingomonadales bacterium
ATCGCCGACTTCCAGTTCGCCTCGAACCCCAGGTGGCACCCGCCTCAGCTCGTCGTCCACCAAAGGAGGCAGGTGAAGCAGGCCATCTCGCCCGGCTTGTGGGCGAGCTTGGAATCGGGGACTCCGAGCCCGAAGACGAACCGCCCGGTCTCCGCTCCCTCCTGCGACATCAATTTCGCCCGCGCCGCCTTGAGGTTGAAGCGGGGGTTGGCGGGATCGACGCTGTCCTTGACCAGCGAGACCCGCCATTCGAGGCTGGGATCGACGATCGAGCGCTGGACGAGGGCGCGCTGCCCGCTTTCGTCCGTCACCCATTCGAAGCGCCGGCGCCCGTCCTCGTTGCGCAGCAGAGCGAGGTTGGTTCCCTTGGGCGGCGCGGCGGGGCCGGAGGTCAGCAGGTTCGGATAGTCGCGGGTCGTGCCGTGGCAATCCTTGCAGGCGATCTCGATCGCATTCGGCACCTCGCCGAGGATGTAACCGTTGCCGTGGCTGTCCTGCGCGAAATGGCAGTCGGCGCACTGCATGCCCTTCTCGGCGTGGATGTCCATCAGATGGACCGCCTTGCCGGGCTGGACCCCCGGCGGCGCGAAGGCGGCCGAGCCCGCGCGGCGGAACTTCTCCGGGTCGTCCGGCCGGACGATACGGCCCTCGGCGTCGAGCAGATTGCCCTGGCGGTCGCGCTTGTAGACGGCCCGGAAGTTCCAGCCGTGGCCGTGATAGTCGGCGAACTGGGTGTGGCGCGCTTGAGGGTTCACGTCGTCGGCGACGTTCCTCAGGAAATCGAGGTCGCCCCACAGGCCGCGCGGCGCTGCGCCTTCGGGATTGCGGTCGAGAATCTCGCGGGTCTCCGGGTCGCTCGGGTGATGCTGCGTCCGGTAAGCCGCTTCCTTGCCCTTGGGCGGAGTCAGCCGGTTCTCGGGCCCCGGCCACATCAGGTCGGCGTCGGCCTCGTAATCCCACATCGTGTAGCCGAGGTAGGAGTTCAGGAAGATGTTGGGCTGGTGCATGTGGCAGTTCATGCACTGCGAGGTCGGGATGGCGCGGGTGAAGCTGTGGCCGATCGGATGGCCGCTCTCGCTCTTGCCGGCGATGGTCGGATCGACCGACGCGCTCTGCCCGTCGCGGCCATATTGCGCATAGGTCAGGCTGTGCTTGGGGTCGCGGTCGTTGGCGTAGACCACGTGGCAGCCGGCGCAGCCCGAATGGCGATAGTCGCCCGGCTGGTCGTTGGTGCCCATGAACCACAGGAAGGGGTCGTTGAGCCGGGTCTTGTGGAGATTGAGGATCGGGATGGCGACGCGCAGGCCCGTCCCCGGCCCGCGGCTCGACTGACGGATGTCGGGCCGCCCGGCCTCCTCGAGCCGCTGGATCGAACCGGTCGGGGAGGGGAGGCCGATCTCGGCGAACTGGGTCGAGACGTTGCGGCCGCCGCGCTCGAACACCCTGAAGATGTCGCCGGGTGGAACGACTTGCCAGGTGGGCAGCGGGTAGAGCTCGGCCAGCGCCCCGCGCGCCCTTTGCGGCGCGGTGAGCTTGCCGTCCGCTTCGGTGAACGGCGAGACGATCTTGGCCGGCTCGCCGTTCGACGTGTAGGCTTCGCCGAAGAGCGGCGTCTTCATCGGCAAGATGCCGTTATTATAAGCAGCTGCGGCCCAGAACATCGCCCCGGTCGCCATGAGCGAGCGCTCGGCGGCCTCCACCGTTTCCATGTGGCAGGCGCCGCAGCTTTGCCGCATCACCCGGTAATCGGACGGATTGACGAAACGCACGAATTCCGGGCTCTCGCGGTTGAGCAAGGTATAGCTGCGCTTCGGATTGGCCGAGGAGGGCCAGCCCCAGGCTTGCGGGTAGAGCGGCAGGACGTGCGCCTTGTCGCGCGCCGCGACGTAGCGCGGGTCGTCGTGGGCGAGCGCCGGATCGCCGCGCACCGCCGCATTGCCGCCGTGACAGTCGGTGCAGCCGAGCACCACCGCCGGCGTCGGATGCATCGTCCGCGCCTCGCTGTCGGTATGGCACGAGACGCACCCGGCGCTCTTCGCCTCGGCCTCTTCGGGCGTCTGGTTCTGGGGAGCAGGGGGCGTGCGGACCAGGCTGTAGTCCCGGGCCACCGGCTTTTCGCCCTCCGACGCGACGAGCGGGGTCGCCACAAGCACGAGCAGGACGAGCGGCAGCGCGGCCATCCAGGCCTTCAGTCGTCCGAATTGCGACACGCGGCGCGGCAGCATCCAGCCCCCTTGCAGTCCAGGGGTTATTGCAGAGCCGGCGGCAGCGTAGAAGGGGGAGCACGCCGCCGGGAGTCGATACGCCGTGAGTTCCTCCGCACCTCGTACGCCGGCGCTCTTCATCGGCCACGGAAGCCCGATGAACACGCTCGAGTCGAATGGCTTCACTCGGGAATGGCGGACGCTCGGCGCGCGGCTGCCGCGGCCGCGGGCGCTGCTCGTCGTCTCGGCCCACTGGTATTTCGGAGCGACGGCGGTGACGGCGATGGCGCGGCCGCGCACCATCCACGATTTCTACGGCTTCCCGCCCGAGCTGTTCGCGTTCCAATATCCCGCGCCGGGCGCGCCGGACCTGGCGGAAGAAGTAGCGGAGGTCGTGAAGCCGGTCTGGTGCGGGCTCGATCATGATCAATGGGGGCTCGACCACGGCACGTGGAGCGTCCTCGCCCACCTCTATCCGGAGGCCGACGTGCCGGTCGTCCAGCTGTCGATCAACGCCCTGAAGCCGCTCGACTTCCATCTCGACCTCGGTGCCCGCTTGGCGCCCTTGCGCGAGCGCGGTGTGATGGTCCTCGCCAGCGGCAACGTCGTCCACAATCTCGGCCGAATCGCCTGGGACCGGCCCGACGCCGGCTACGACTGGGCGGAGCGCTTCGATGCGGCGGCGGCCGTCCAGCTGGCCGACGATCCCGCCGCGGTCCTGCGCCTCGCCGAGCATCCGGATTATGAGAAGGCGGTACCCACGCCGGACCATTTCATCCCGCTTCTCTACCTCGCCGGCCTCGCCGCCGCCTCCGGGGAGAAAGTGGAGCCGCTGGTGCGCGGCCATGCTTTGGGTTCGATCTCGATGGCCTGCTACGGCGTCGGGACCGGCGAGGCCTGCGCCGGCACGGCGGAAGGCGCCGCCGCCCTTCCCGAAGGCGTTCCGGCCGACCAGACCAACGTCTGACGTGGCTCTAGTCCTCCCTGTGCGCGAAGCGCATGGGGAGGGGGACCGCACGAAGTGCGGTGGAGGGGCTTACTCGGAGTCAGGAAGGCCCCTCCACCATGCTTCGCATGGTCCCCTCCCCACGGAGCTGCGCTCCACAGGGAGGATTATCTACGGATTGCGGCTGATCGCGCGCAGGAAGCAGGGGTTTCCGGACTCGTCGACCACCTTTACCGCGGTGGCGCCGAACTGGCGTTGCATGTCGGGCATCTCGTCCTGGGCCGATCGAGTCGCCTCGTCGAGCGAATCGAACGCGCGCGTGCCCATCACCAAAGGCCCCTTCATCCAGACGATCGTGAAAGTCATTCCCAAACCCCGCTGCGGCGACACGCGGATAAGGGGCAAACCGGCTAAGCTCAATGATTTAGACGAGGTTCGGGAGCTTAACCTGGGTCAATCCGGCTCCACCTCCTTGAGTGCCAGCGGCCGGTCGAAGCGGGCTCCGAAAGCCTCGCCGTCGCACCACCGCACCTCGCCGCGGACGATGCCTCGGCCGGGTATGTCGATACCGAAACGGCAACCGGGCTCGATCGGGGAGTCGGTCTGGGCCATGAAGCCTTCGGACGAGATGTTGCGGATCGCGACCCGGATCTCGCGGTCGTCGGGCAGCAGGGCGGCGGTGGTGATGAAGGCGGCGAGCCGCGGCTTGCGGGGCGCGAAACGGGGCGGTCGGTTGAGCTTGAGGCCCGGCATTCACATGGCTCCGGCTGCGGTCGGCATGGTCTTGCACCCGAAGCGGTTAACAATGCGTGAGGCAAAAGGGCTGCGATCTCAGCGGGATGGGGAGAAGGGGACGGCCGTTCAGCCGGCGGCAAGCCGGTTCCTGCTGCGATGACCGTCTCGAGCGGAAGGGAGGTGGAGATGCCAGTGGTCAGCGCAGCGGTCGCCGGATGGATGGCGCTCGCCGCCGCCTCGCCGTCCGCCAGGCCGCCGCGGCTCAGCGACGCGCAACTGCTGCGATTCGCGCGGAGCCGGTTCGATCCCTTCGCGAGGACCGACCGGGTCCGCGTGCTCGGCGTCCATCGCGGCACGCTGGTCGTCGTCGACTATCCCTGCGGCGACGTCTGCCCGGCCTACACGAAGCGGATCGTCCACTACGACGTGGCGCCGGAGGGCTGCGCACGGGTCGGCGGCACCATCGTCAACGAGCTGGTGCCGCGCGGCCCCGCCGTGATGCCTCGGCCCTATTGCGAGCCGACCGTGATCGTCGGGGTCGGGCCTAGGCCATCGTCCCCGCATCGATGACGAAGCGGTATTTGACGTCGCTCCTCAGCATTCTTTCGTAGGCCTCGTCGATCTGGTCCGCTCGGATCGTCTCGATGTCGCAGACGATGCCGTGCTCGGCGCAGAAATCGAGCATCTCCTGGGTCTCGGCGATGCCGCCGATCAGCGAGCCGGCGATGGCGCGGCGGCGGAAGATCAGGTTGGCGACGGCGGGCGACGGGTGCGGGTCGGAAGGCACGCCGACGAGGCACAGCGTGCCGTCGCGCTTCAGCAGGGCCGTGTAGGAGTCGAGGTCGTGGCTCGCCGCGACCGTGTCGAGGATGAAGTCGAAGCTGCCCGCGTGGGCGGTCATCTCCCCAGGGTTGCGGGTCACCACCACGTCGTCGGCGCCGAGCGTCCTCGCGTCCTCGCGCTTCGATTCCGAGCTGGTGAATGCGACGACGTGCGCGCCGAGCGCGTGGGCGAGCTTGATGCCCATGTGGCCGAGACCGCCGATGCCGACGATTCCGACCTTCTTGCCCGGGCCGATCCTCCAGTGGCGAAGCGGCGACCAGGTGGTGATTCCGGCGCAGAGCAGGGGCGCGGCGGCGGCGAGCTGGTCCTCGCCGTGGCGGATATGAAGAACGAAATCCTCGTCGACGACGATCCGCTGCGAATAGCCGCCGAGCGTGTGGCCGGGCGGGTCCTGGGTCGGGCCGTTGTAGGTACCGACGATCCCGTTCTCGCAATATTGCTCGAGCCCCTCGCCGCAGGAGGGGCAATGGCCGCAGCTGCCGACCAGGCAGCCGACCCCGACCGCGTCGCCGACCGCGAATTTGGAAACCTCGCCGCCGACCGCGCTGACATGGCCGACGATCTCGTGGCCCGGGACGCAAGGGTAGAGCGTCCCGCCCCATTCGGAGCGGACGGTGTGGAGGTCGGAATGGCAGACGCCGCACCAGGCGATGTCGATCTGGACGTCGTGCGGACCGGGCGCGCGGCGACGAATCTCCATCGGCTCGAGCGGCTTGTCGGCGGCGTGCGCGCCATAGGCTTTGACGGTCATCCGAAACCTCCGCGGGAAAGGAGTGACAGTCACTAGGGTCCGGACCCATAAATAGGATTCCCCTGGCTAATGGAACGTGATTCACTGCCTTTGGAGAGGAGGGCAGTGAGATGTCTGACTTCTTTTGGTTTTCGGATGCGCAGTGGGC
>JAXDPA010000076.1:0-15887 GCA_034668685.1 Sphingomonadales bacterium
GCCCCTCCACCAGCCTTCGGCTGGTCCCCCTCCCCATGGAGCTTCGCTCCACAGGGAGGATTAGATTTACCCCTCCCCGCGCCGCATGTGTTCGGCCTCGCGGCGCATCCCGGCGGCGCCTTCGCGCATGCCCTTGGCGCCCTCGCGAAGCTGCGGAACGGCGTCGAGCAGCTGGCGGTCGGTGACGGTGCGGCCTTGCCGAGCCGCCTCGGCGATACGCTGCTGGCGGTAAGCGGGCGAGGTCAGCCGCTCGGCTTCCTCCTCCATGTGGCGGGCGCCGCGCTCCATGCCGTCGGCGCCGCGCATCATGCCCTCGGCGCCGCGCGCCATGCCGAGCCGCACCGCCTCCTGGGCGTGGGCGGCCGCGGCCTCGGCCCGCCGCATCGCCTCGCCCTGCGCCCGGCCTGCCGCGCGCATCGCTTCGGCCTGAGCCTGCTCGGCCCCGCGCATCGCCTCCTCGCGCGCCTGTGCGCTGGCGGCGACGGCGGCCTCGACCTCGCGGGCGATGGCGGCGCCGTCGACCGGCGGGACCGGAGGCGCGGGCGGAGCCGCCGGCGCGGGCGGAACCGGGGGAGTCGGAGGCGCGGGCGGGGCGGCATCGTCGTCATCGTCGGTCATGGCAAGCAAGGCCGGCGGGGCCGGAGCCGCGGCCGGAGAGGGCGGCAGGGCCGGGGCGCGGGGCGCGATCGGAGCCTGCGCTGCTGCACCCTGCCGAGCGACGGCCGGCGGCGCAGCCGGGGCGGCCGGGGCCGGCGGCGCCGCCCGGACGATCGCCTGGACCGGCTTCAGAGCGGCGATCGGCGCCGCGACCAGAGCGGCGAGCAGGATCGCGGCGCGGACCCAGCGCGGCTGAGGCGCTCCGGCGCCGAGCCGCCGCTCGAGGATCGCCTTCACCCGCCGGCGAAGCGAGGTGTCGGCCATCGCGCTGGCCGGCAGGCCGAGCCCGGCCTGGCTCTGGGCGCAGCTCAGCAGGATCTGGGCGTAACGGGCCGGCTCGACATGCTCGAGCGCCTGGGCATCGGCGGCTTCCTCGGCCGCGCCGCGGATGCGCCGCTCGAGCAGCCACATCAGGGGGTTGAACCAGAAGCCGGCGACGGCGAGCCGCGACAGGATCAGCACCGCCCAGTCGCCGCGCACGATATGGGCCATCTCGTGCGCCACCACCGCCTCGGCGCCGTCCGGTTCGCGCGCCGTGTCGGGGTCGACGAGAATGACCGGGCGAAGCGCCCCCCAGCTCATCGGCGAGGGCACGTCGGCGACGAGCAGCCGCACCGGCCGGCGGCAGCGGTTCCTCTCGACCGCCCGCTCCAGCGCATCGCGCCAGGTCGGATCGGCGATCTCGTTTCCGGCCGCGGTCCAGCGGCGGAGCGTCGCAAGCCCGGCGAGAAGCCGGCCGAGCAGGACTGCGGCGCCGCCGGCCCAGAGCAGCTCGAGGAGCGGCGCGGGATCGTCGAGCACGCCGGGCGTCGCGGCCGGCGCCGGCGCCGCCGCGGCGAGGGCGGCGAGCTGGGCGGGAGAGAGGATTGGCAGCGGGGCCTCGTGCACCGTCGAGGTTACCACCGTCAGGGCCGGCAGCAGCCAGGCGGCAATCGGCAAGGCGACGATCAGGGCCGCGGCCGTGGCGAGCAGGGCCGCCCGCTCGCTGGCGCTGCGCTGCCTCAGCACCGAGGCCAGGAGGAGCGCCGCGGCGCTGATCAGGGCCGACTTCCAGGCCATTTCCACGAGAAAATCGAAACTCATGACTGACGCTCCCTCGCTTGATCGATCGCCCGCTGAAGGGCGGCGAGCTCTTCGGGCTCCAGGTCCTTCGACAGGCCGAGCAGCGCCGTCGCCGCGCTCGCCGCCGAGCCGTTGAAAAAGGTTTTCACCAGCTGGCGGAGCGCCGATTCGCGCACCTTCGCCGGCTGCGGCACCGTCGCGTAGACGTAGGTCTGGTCGGCGAGCCGGTGGCGGAGCAGGCCCCGCGCCTCGAGCCGGGCCAGAAGCGTGCGGACCGCCGAATGACTCGGCGGGTCGGCCATCGCGGCGCGCACCGCGGCGGCGGTCGCCTCGCCGGCGCTGGCGACGATCTCGAATATCTCGCGCTCGCGGCGCGGCAGGCTCTCTATCGACGACACGACTCGGGGCGGCTCCATGCTGCTACACCTGTAGCATGCCACAAATGTAGCAGCAGGCAAGCCCCGTTCGTCGAAAGGTGACGCCTTTTCGTCGATGAGGGGCTCGCTCGCCGTCGGCCATACCGACCACACCGTCATGCCGGACTTGATCCGGCATCCACCTTCTTCGGGTTTACAAGGCAGAAGGTAGACCCCGGATCAAGTCCGGGGTGACGGACAGTAATCGCCGCAGCCGGCCTTACTTCCGCGGCTTCCGGAACCGGTAGACGACGCGGTCGGTCACGCCGCGGATCGAAGGGTCGAAGACCAATTTGCTGTGATCGTCCGCCGGGTTGCGCAGCAGGTTCGACTCCGCCTCGAGCTTGAATCCGGCGCGGTCGAAATCGGCGCGGATCACCGCCGGGTCGATTCGGTGGAGCTTGTCGACCAGCGCGCGGGTGTCGCCGGCCGGCCCGACATGGTCGATCACCGCGACGACGCCGCCCGGCTTCACCGCCTGGTAGACCGCGGCGAGGACCGCCTGCGGATCGACCCGGGGAAAGCCGTATTTCGCGCTCTCCCAGTAGAAATCGTGATAGTTCAAATGGATCATCACGAAGTCGAACGCATCGGGCGGCAGCGACAGGGCGTTGGCGGGAGTCACGAAGATGCCCGTGTTCGGCGCCCGCTCCTTCAGCGCGGCGAAGGCGGCGCGGTTCTTGTCGTTGACGAAATTGGCCGGATCCCAGGCAAGCACGCCGCCCATGGGGCCGACGGCGCGGGCCATGATCTCGGTATAATAGCCCCCGCCCGCGAACAGATCGAGCACCATGTCCCCGCGCTTCAGGCCCTCGAAGGCGAGAATCTCGGCCGGATGACGAACCGCGTCGAGCTTCACCATGTCGGCCGGTCGGCCGGGGGCGGAAACGGCGGCGGCGAAATCCGGGCTGGCCGCCGCCACCCGCGCGGGCTTCGAATAAGCCGCTCCACCGACCGGCGCGGCCATCGCCAGCGCCAGCGCCAATATGCTCAGTCTCCGCATAAAGCCTCCCTTGCCCCTGGACGTCGGCCGCGTCTCGCAGCCGGGCCGGAACCCGGCCAAGTCCGCTGCGACGAAAGCGCCCGATCCTGCTGCGGAAGACCTAGCTCAGCGCCCGGCGCCTGTCACGCAGCCGGCGTAGCCCATATCCGGCCGCGGCCGCCGCCGCGATTGCCGCCACGGCCAGCGCCATGGCGGCGCGCGGATGGCCGGCTGAGGGTGGCGCGTCGGGCGGCGGGGCGGCCGCAGCCGCTCGACCGGGCTCCGCCACCACGGCGCCCCGGCCGTTCCTCACCTCGACCAACCTTACCCGGTCCACGTAATCGTGGGAATCGGCATTGGCCTCCAACACCAGCAGGCGCGGCCCGGCGAGGATCGCCGCGGTAGGAAGCCAGGCCGCCTTCTCCGCGTAGAGAGTCTCGGCCTTCCCGCCGGGAGAAACCGCCACGACGATGCGCCGTCCCATGTCGGCGGCAAGAACCCGGCCGTCCGGCGCCGCGAACAGGCCACGCAGGCTCGCCTTCGCCGGCCCCTGGTAGAAGATCGCGGCCGCGCCGCCGGGCGGGACCCGCCGGAGCACCTGGCCGTCGGCCATCACCAGGCTGCCGTCGGGCGGAAAGGCCATCGCGCCGACGCTCGACACGAGCACCTCCCGAAACCCGGCCGCCTGCTCCCGGGGCCCATAGAGCAGGCTTATGCGTCCGTCCGCGGCGCGGCGAAACAGCATGGTGCGCCGGTCGTCGTTGCTCACCCATTGCGCCGTGTAGCGGTTGCCGGCGCGGTCCTGCCAAAGGCCGATGCCTTTCGGCGGCGCTGCGGTCGGCGCGAGCACCCAGGTCTCGCGCCGGTCGGGCGTTCGGTGCCAGATGCCCACCCGATAGGTCCCGGTCTCCGACTCGTAGCGGTTGTAATCGCCCTCCACCGCCCCGTCCGGAGCGAGTGCCAACTCATGGACGTGCGCGCCGTCGCCCGCCCGGAACAGGCTCAGCCGGCCATCGGGAGCGAGACGCCATACCGCCTCGAGGTCGCTGAAATAGAAATTGCCGGCCCGGTCGGCGACCAGGCCGTAAGGCGGGTGGGCGGCGGCCGCCGAAGCGAGCAGCGCCGCGCCCAGGACGAGCAGCAGGGGCGCGATCTTCATGGCGCCCCTTCTACTCCGCCACGCTCCTCAGGCGAAGGGCACCGTCTGGCCGCCGACGCCGGCCGCCGCGGCGATCGTGTCGAAGTGGACGGCGCTGAAGTCGCTAACCCCGAGCAGCACCGCCGAGCCCCCGCCGTTCGAGAAAGCCAGCGTCAGGTCGAGATGGCCGTCGTGGTTGACGTCGCTCACCGTCCAGCTCCGAACGCCGATCCCGTCCTCGAGGCCGATCCGGTCGTTCGCCGTGTCGAAGTCGAGCACCGTGTCGGAGCCGCCTCCGCGGCCGAACACGAACAAATCGTTGCCGCTCCCGCCCGAGAGGAGGTCGTCGCCGTTGCCGCCCGCCAGCCGGTCGTTGCCGCCGCCGCCGTAGAGACTGTCGGTGCCGTTGCCGCCGAAGAGCAAATCGTGGCCGTCCATCCCGTAGAGGATGTCGTTGCCGTTGCCGCCGTCCAAACGGTCCTCGCCGCCGGTGCCGGTCAGCACGTCGTTGCCATTGCCGCCATTGAGCGTCACGCCGTCGGCGATGCCGGTCACCGTCACGTCGACCGTGGCGGTGCTGGAGAGGCCGTGGCCGTCGGTCACCGTGTAGGTGAAGTGATCGACCGCGGTCGCGCCGGTGGGCAGAGCGTCGAACGCGTCGTTGTCGGCGACGTAGCGAAGCGACTGGGTGGCGGAATCGAAGATGACGTGGCCGAGCGTGCCGGTCGTGTCGACGCTCTGGATCGAGAGCTGGTTGCCCGCGTCCGGATCGCTGTCGTTGCCGAGCAGGGTCGTCCAGAGGTTCGGAGTCGTCGCGTCCTCGTTGACCGCGACGGCGTCGCCGTGGGCGGTCGGCGCCTCGTTGACGTCGCCGATCGCGATCGCGAACGCCTTGTCGACGCTGAGCCCGCCGCCGTCGCTCGCGCGCACCGTGACCGAATAGCCGTGCGCGGTCTCATAGTCGAAGGCCTGGGTGGTCGTGATCGCGCCGGTCGCGGCATCGATCGCGAATCGGCCCCCGGCATTGTCGACCAGGCTGTAGGCGAGCGTGTTGCCGTCCGGATCGGAGGCCGACGCGTTGCCGACGAGCGTTCCGGCGGGCCGGTTCTCGTCGACTGCGGAATGGTCCAGCGCAAGGCCGGTCGGCGCTTCGTTGACGTCGCCGATCGCGATCGCGAACGTCTTGTCGACGAAGAGCCCGCCGCCGTCGCTTGCGCGGACGGTGACCGAGTAGCCGTGCGAAGCCTCGTAATCGAAGGCCTGGGTGGTCGTGATCGCGCCGGTCGCGGAGTCGATCGCGAACCGCCCGCCGGCATCGTCGATGAGGCTGTAGGCCAGAGTGTTGCCGTCCGGGTCGGACGCCGAAGCGTTGCCGACGAGCGTGCCGGCCGACTGGTTCTCGTCGACCGCCGAATGGTCGAGCGCGAGGCCGAACGGCGTCTCGTTGACGTCGCCGATTGCGATGGCGAAGACCTTGTCAACGCTGAGACCGCCGCCGTCGCTCGCGCGCACCGTGACCGAATAGCCGTGCGACGCCTCGTAATCGAAGGCCTGGGTGGTCGTGATCGCGCCGGTCGCGGGGTCGATCCCGAAGCGGCCACCGGCATCGTCGACCAGGCTGTAGGTCAGGGCGTTGCCGTCCGGATCGCTCGCCGAGGCGGTGCCGACCAGCGTGCCGGCCGGCTGGTTCTCGTCGACCGCGGCATGGTCGAGGGCGAGGCCGGTCGGCGCCTCGTTGACGTCGCCGACCGCGATGGTGAAGCTCTGCTGGGTCGATAGCCCGCCCTGGTCGGTGACCGTTGCGGTGATCGCGAAGCTGGCATTGGCCTCGTGGTCGAAGGCGGCGGTGGTGGTCACCACGCCGGTATGCGGGTCGACCGTGAAGCGGCCGCCGGCATCGTCGGCGAGCGCGTAGGTCAGGGTGTCGGTCGCCTTGTCGGTCGCCGACAGAGTTCCGACCACCGTCCCCGCCGCCCGGTTCTCGTCGACCGCCTGATGGTCGAGGACGAGGTTGGTCGGCGCCTTGTTGGGCTCCGGGATCGAGAAGAGCGCGACCTGCGGGTCGTGGTCCGTCGGCCGGGTGGCGGCGGAGAATTCGGCGTTGAGGTGCACCGAATCATATTGCGCGCCGGTCGTCAGGCCGTGCGTCGTCAGGATATAGTCGAACTCCTGGAGGTTGCCGTCGAACTGGTAGGAGTAACGCTCCTCCGACGGCAGCAGGCCATTGAGGTTGGTCAGCACGCCGCCGGCGGTCAGGTGCTGGATCGCCGTCTCGTAATAGAAGCCGTTGAAGTCGCCCATCACCGCGAACTGGAGGTTCGGGTTGGTGGCGAGATGGTCGTCGACATAGGCCTTGACCGTGTCTGCCATCGCGGTGCGGCGGTCGTCGCCGGACTGGACCGGCGGCTGGACCGCGCCGAAATCGGGATCGCTTCCGCCGCGCGAATAGGAATGGATGTCGATGAGGGTGACGTTCTGGCCGTTGAAGCTGAACGTCCCGACCAGAGGATTGCGGCTGTTGTGGAAGGCGTCGCCCGGGATCAGCGCCAGGCTGCCCTCGACCAGGGTGACCCGGTTGAGATCGTAGACGAAGGCGTTGCGGATGTTGCCGTTGGGCTCGCCGCCGGTCGAATTCTCCGAGGTCGGGTCGATGTCGGCATAGACGTAGTGGGCGGTCGGGTCGGCCGAGTTCAGCGCATCGACCAAATTCTGGAGGTTCTGGTTGGCGCTGAGCACCCCGGTGCCGATGCCGTTGTCGTCCTGCACCTCCTGAAGCGAGATGATGTCGGGCGCGCCGAGATTGTAGACGATGTCGTGCGCGAGGATGTCGTACTTGTTGTCCGACGGATCCATGTTCTCGACATTGTAGGTGGCGATCGCGAGATGGTCCGCGTCGGCGATCAGGCTGGTCGTCTCGCGGGCGAGGCCGCCGGCCTGGCGAAGCGTCGGCTCGACCGAGGTCAGCACCTCATATTCGTCGTGGCTGTAGCCCAGGATCCCGGTGACGCTGCTGATGTGGTCGCCTTCGGTGAACGAGGCCGGGCTGGCGTTGAGGCTGTCGATCTGGATCCGCTCGGGATTGAAGTCGCCGCCCGAGAGGGTGAGCCCGCCGCGCGCGGCCACTCCGGTCGCGCCGACTCCGTCCGAGGCGACGACATAGGTCTCGCCGAAGCCGTTGGTCGATTGGATGACCAGCGGGTTCTGGACGGTGACGCGCATCCCCTCCATCGATTCGTAGAAGTCGATGCCGTCATGGACGGGATCGTAGCTGGTGAGGCCGTCGTCATCGATGACGTTGGGCGGGGGCAGCCGGCCGCCGGCGCCGATCAACACAGCGTCGGGCAGAGCGTTGCCGCTGCTGAGCACGGTCGTCGTGGGCGAATCGATCTCGGTGACGGTGAGGCCGACGCCCGGGTCGGCCGCGAATTCGGCGACCTTGCCGCTCACCTGCACCGAATCGCCGACCGAGACGGCCGGGAGCGTATGGGTGAAGACGAACACCGCGTCCGATGTGGCGTCGTTGGCGTCGCCCTGGGCGTCCTGGACGTAATAGCCGTTGGGGCCGACCTGGGTGACGATGCCGGTCGTCGTCACGTCCTGGCCGACATAAGCGGACGTGTGGCCGGCGCCCTGGATCTCCATGATGGTGAGGGCGATCGGATCGTCGTTGAGGATCGTGGCCACCGCGCTGCCGTCGGTGATCGAGATGTTGCCGGTGGGGTTGGAAAGGACGACGTGGAACGTGTCGTTGCCCTCGCCGACCGTGTCGCCGGCGATGGCGATCGCGATCTGCACCTGCGAGACGCCCGGCGCGAAATCGACATGGCCGGAGAAAGGCTGGCCGGCGCCGATGTCGGCGGCATTGGCGGTGCCGTCGAGGTTCAGGTGCCAGTCCACTCCGGCGCTCTGGTCGAGGCCGCCGGCGCGGTGGACGGTGAGCAGCAGCTGGGTCGTGCCCGAATTGCCCTCCGCGATCGATGCGTCGGCGATCGAGACGAGGCCCGTGGCGTTGCCGGCAATGAAGTTCTGGCCGGTGTTGACCGCGCCGAAGGTCTGCGGGACGGCCGCCTGCCAAGTGAAATCGGCATAGCTCGCGCCCGAGCCGACCAGCTGAAGGGTAAGCCCGGCGCCGGGCGCGGGCTCCTCGGAGACTCCGACGTCGGTGCTGGTGAGGCCGGCGGCCGGCGTTCCCGGCGCTCCGGTGATCACGCCCTCGTAGGACACGAACTGGACGACGTGGCCCTGCCCGTCGACGAGCGCGAAGCCGTCCTGCGGGCCGTTCTGGAGGTTGGGCGCGAGGACGCTGATCGTGCCGTAGCCGTCGTCCTGGTTGGGGATGGAGCCGCTGAGGGCAATGGTGCCGTAGACCGGCGCCGCGCCCGGCGTGTTCGAGCCGTTGTAGAGGACGATCGTCCAGCCGGTGAGGTCGGTGCCTGCCGGGCCGGCGATCTCGATCGCCTCGCCGCTGTCGGTGCCGCTGTTGTCGTAGTGGAACTCGTTGATGAAGGCGGTTCCGGCCGAGACGAAGGCGTCGTCGTTGTTGATCGTTCCGAGGCCGCTGCCGTCGGCGATGGCGGCGCCGCCGGTGGCGCCCGACAAAGTGACGGTGAAGGTCTCGTTCGCCTCGTTGACGTGGTCGCCGACGACGTTGAGCGTGATCGTCTTGGAAAGCTCGTTGGCGGCGAAATTGAGGTCGCCGCTCAGCGTCGGCGAGGAGAAATCGGACGCGTCGGCGCCGGTCGGCCCGCCGGGCAGGTTCACCTGGTAGTGGACCGAGGCGGCGACGTTGCTCCCCGCCTCGCGCGAAACGGTGAAGGTGATCGGGGTGGTGCCGGCATTGCCCTCGGTGACGGTCGCGTCGTTGATCGAGAAGCTGCCCGGATGGTCGATGACGACGTTTAGCGGATCGCTGGTCACGGTGATGTCGTCGATGCCGATGAAGTTGTCGGTGCCGACCGCGTCGGTGGTGATGATCCTGATCTCGACCTGCGCCTGGTTGTTGGCGTCGGACGGGAGGGTGACGGTGAGCATCGTGTCGCCGCCGTTATTGGCGTTGGCGACGGAGCCGATGTTGGTCCAGTTGCCGGTGTCGCCGATCCGGTACTGGACGGCGATCGGCTGGATCGCGGTCGAGCCGGTGTCGATGTCGCGAAGCCGGGTCGAGAAGGTGATGTTCTGCCGCGCCGTCGCGTCGAGGTAGACGACCAGGTTCGGCGCGTTGGCCGTGCCGGAACCCTGGAGGGCGACGACCGGGTCGGCGATCCCGTCGAACTCGGCGACTCCGCCGGTCGAGAAGACGCTCGGGTCGCTCCTATTGGCGTTGACGTCGATCACCGGTCCGGCGCCGTTGCCGAGCACGGTGGAGGGATCCTTGCCGGTGCCGCTGGTCAGGCCGTCGCCGCGATAACCGACGATGCTATCGACTCCGCTCCAATTGTCGTCGGTGGTGATCTGCCCCTTGTTCGACCAGTTCTGGAAAAAGGTGCCGAGCGAGAGCTTGTAGAAAGCGGTGGTCATTCCATCCCCCCATTGCCCGCCGCAGAGGAGGAGCCGGCCCCGTGCCGGTCCCACGCATTCCTGCGGCGTCGATTGTCCGGCCCCCCGGGGCCCGTCGCGAATCGCCTAGGGACTCGCTGTGACTGTGCGATTACTGCTTGTTAACGTTCGCCTTTACAAGCCTTTCGGGCTGACGTTCGTCTCGCTTCGACGCACCTGCCCCTCCCCCGCTTCGATGAGGAGGTTCGGCCGACAGGCGGGCGCTGCTCCGCCAATTCGGCCGCGGACGCACCGCGACGGGGCGATCAGGCCAGCTCGTCGTTCGCATCGGCCTTCACCCGACCCTCGATGTCCCGGCGCAGAACGCCCGTGAGGACGAGAATGACGAGCGACGTCACGACCCATCCGAGGGCCTGATAGAGCGCCTTGGCAATCCGCCACACTGAATAGTCCTTGCCCGTGACCGGATCGGAATGCCTGATCGAGCAGCGGCTTTCCTGGTCCAGGTCGAGCACGGGAATGAAGAGATCCGCCGCGTAAAGGATGCTGCTGACATCGAGGTTGCACGGGCTCGGCTCGGCATAGAGGAGCTTCACTTCCTGTCGAGTCCCCGCGCCGCGCTTCATCTCGGGCTCCGGGGCCGGCCGGAAAATCAGCATCGAAGGCTCTCCGCTGTTCGGCTTCGACACTTCGTAGAGGGGTTCGACCGGGGCGGGGGCATAAGGCACATTCAGCACCAGCGCGATGTCGGGGTTGAGCGGCCTGGTCCCGTTCGAAGTCTCGGCCCCCCAGTCGGGAATGGATCGCAGGCCTCCGTATCGGGCCCAATGCACCCCGACCGAACCGGCAATGATGCAAACGAGCAGCACGAACAGCGCACGATTGGGGGAAAGGCCGTAATTGAGGAAGTAGCTTGCGATCAATTGCAGCACAGCAACGCAAATCGGCCAGAACAGCACGATCGCGGCGACTGCCGCCATGGCGTATATCGTGGTGACTTTCAGCCCGATGTTCCAGACGAGCGCGATGATAGCAAGATCGGTGAGCAGGACGAGGGGAGCCCATTTCGGCCACCTCTCCCATTCGCGGACATAATGAAGGGTCGCCTGGACATCCTTGCGCTCGACCACGATCGCTTCGGCCGCCCTGTCCTCCCCCGCCCGGGAGTTCGCCTGGGCGAACACATCGTAGGCATGTCGCACGAAATCCTCGCCGCGCGAACGATGATAGCGATCCCACAAGGAAAAGCGGTCGTTGGCGACAGCGGATTTCGCCTCATCCGTAAGCGGAGTTTCGATCGTGGCGCTGACGCGCTGCCAGGAATTCTGGAAGCGCAGCCAACGCAGCCGACAGGCCGCATGATCGTCGCTGCCGGCCTCGACCTCCTTCACATGCAGGTTCGCGAGCCTCAACTTGAGGCGGTAGATCAAGCCCCAACCCTCGCCGAATTCGTCGCTGAGAAGGCCGCAGCGGAAACTTCGCATGTCGATGACGGCGAAGGAGCTTTCCTCGACGTTGGACAGCTTCTTTCCTGACTTCGTCGGCATGAGGGCGCCGGCCCCGCTGCGCCGAACGAGCGCCGTCTCCCCATCATCCAGAGCGGGTAGCTTCCATCGCAGCCGGTGCACTTCGAATTCCGAGCCGCAGGCGAAATCGCGCAGGTTTATGGCCGTCCGTTCGCGTTCCACCTCTTCATATGTTCGGCTGCCGGCCACGGACGGGAAGGTGCTGAGATCCAGCGTCAGCTTCCGAATCGTCGTACCGCCCTGCACCTTCGCGCTCTCGAGCGTGATGCCCCCGCTTATGGTTACCGCGTCCCCCTCGGAGATTTCGCGTCGGCCGATCTTGAGGTGCCCATTGATGCTGCTGCCGCGAAGGTCGAGCAGCCAGGGGATGATGTGGGTCTCGGAGGGAAGTTTCGGCGGCGGGTTGATGATCCGGCACCCGATGATGGCCTCTCGTCCGATGATGCAGCTGTTCAGGCGGACTGCGCCCTCGCATTTGCAGCTGTCCTTGATCTTGATGCCGGTTCCTACCGTCGCCTTGAACAGATCTATCGCGCCGGTGGCGGCCGCCAGTGAGGACTTCGGCTGCTTGGCCTCGTCTTCAGGACTGAAATCGCTGCCCGCGACGAAATGCGAATGGGTGAGGTTTATTCGGCGGTCGATCTTGATCGCCTCGGCCCCGATCTTGAACAGCGCATGGTCGCAATATCGTCGGTCGAACAGCGGCTCATATTCGAAGCCGAGTTCCAGCATGGTCCTGACGTCGCCGGCACAGGCGCCGTGCACTTCGAGGTTCTTGCCCACGTTCGTCGCGACCAGGCACAGCTCGCCGTGGACGTAGACCCGGTCCGCCTGCCGTTCCTTCAGCTTGATGTAATGGGAGTGGTAGAGGCCGAGCTTTACCGTGCGCGCGATATTCGCCTTCGCGAAATTGAGCGTCGGCGCGGCGCCCTGCTCATCATTGTCTTGGCCGTGAAAGAGCCCACCGGCGATCCACACCTCGCCCGCGGACATCCCGATCGCAGATACCTGACCGATGACGACGAGGGGATAGAATGCATGCTCCGACAGCCCCTTTTCGCGAGGTACGTTGTCGCCTTTGAAACCAAGCTGCCCAACGATTCGGGCGAATTGAAAGTCCATCGCATGCCGGTTCGCGAAACTCAGGAACTTGCCGCCCAGGATCCAGACATCGTCGCCGATATCCGAGCTGACGAAGCGGGCCCCGCCGACGAAAGTGGACCTTACAAGCTCCACCCGATGTCGCACCTGGGCATGGCTGAGCTCCAGCGCGCTCACGTCGCGCATGCTGCGAGTGGCCCTCGGCGGTCTTATCCGCCGCGCGCGCAGCGAACTGCCTTCGATCTCCAGTCCGCCGCCGATCGTCGCGCCGCGCAGAAATATCTCACAGGCGGCCAGAGTGTGGGTCTCTTCGGGAAAGGGCGCGTTCGGTCTGTCGGCCGGGCGCTCCGCGGCCAGGTCGGAAGGAACTTGCTTGAAGCGGACTCCATCCCCTTCCGGCCAGCCGACAAAATCGGCGCCGCCGAAATCGACCGCGAGCGAGGGGTCGACCGGACCGCAACGTCGAATTCGAATGTCGCCGCTGAAATGAGCGCCTTCGGCGCGAACCCCCGGCAAGCGGCAATCCTCGAGCAGCAACGACTGAACGTGCGCGCCTGAAAGATCGATCGCCGTCTCGAAGCGGCAACCGCGAAACTCCAGCGGCGGCAGATAGCGCGCGTCCCTGGGAGCGAGGTCGCGCAGGTCCAGCGCACCGGACATGGGCAGCAGCGCCGCCGGATGGCGGGCGCTTCCCGGCTCCCCGATCCTGATCGCGCGCCCGCCTGCCGGCCCGCGACCATGCCGTCGACGGCCCCGCACCGGGAATTCCTCGCCGAGCAGCAGCGCCCTGACGAGACGGCAGCGCAGGACGCCGCCCTGCGCTATATCCCTTGCCGTCGGGACGAACGGATCACCTCGATCCACCGCATCGACGAATCGCTGCTCGAGCTCCGACAGCTCCACGTCTCGCGAAGTCGTTGCTTCGGTGACCATGGCCCCCCGCCCCCCGCAGGAGGGGGCAACCTACACGACTTGCCCCGTCACACCAGCCGCCGAGCCGACAATTTGCTCCGCCCCGGAGGAAATCTCAATCTTGCCTTCCGCCCGTCCCGCACCCATCTCCACGCAAGCCGCGTTGACCTTCTCCGCGGCGCCCTTTACCGATAGAACATAGCTGGAACGATCAGGCCGATGCTGACCCACATCTCCGTCCGCGGCGCGCGGGAGCACAATCTGAAGAATGTCGACGTCGACATTCCGCGCGAGACCCTGACGGTCATCACCGGCCTCTCCGGCTCCGGCAAATCCTCGCTCGCCTTCGACACCATCTACGCGGAGGGCCAGCGCCGCTACGTCGAGTCGCTCTCCGCCTATGCCCGCCAGTTCCTCGAGATGATGCAGAAGCCCGACGTCGACCATCTCGAGGGCCTCTCCCCCGCCATCTCGATCGAGCAGAAGACGACGTCCCGGAACCCGCGCTCGACCGTCGCCACCGTCACCGAGATCTACGATTACATGCGCCTGCTCTGGGCCCGGGTCGGCGTGCCCTACAGCCCCGTCACCGGCCTCCCCATCTCCGCCCAGACGGTGTCGCAAATGGTCGACCGGACGATGGCGCTCCCCGAAGGCACCCGCCTCTATCTGCTCGCCCCGGTCGTTCGCGGCCGCAAGGGCGAGTACAGGAAGGAGCTGGCCGAGTGGCAGAAGGCCGGCTTCACCCGCGTCCGCATCGACGGGAAGTTCTACGACATCGAGGAAGCCCCCACCCTCGACAAGAAGTACAAGCACGACATCGAGGTGGTGGTCGATCGCCTGGTCGTGCGCGAGGGCATCGAGACTCGGCTGGCCGACAGCCTCGAGCAGGCACTGAAGCTCGCCGAGGGGCTGGTCTATCTCGATCCGGCGGATAAATCCCCTCTCCCTGCAGGGGAGAGGGACAGGTCGCGAAGCGACCAGGGTGAGGGCACGGGCGGCAACGTGCCCTCACCCGTCAGCGCTGACGCGCTGACACCAGCATCAGGTGAGGACAGCCCCCGGCTGTCCTCAGCCCGTCTGGGGGACGGGCGGCCTGATGCTCCCCTGGAGGGAGAGGGAACTTCCCGCGCGGTCCTCTCCGACAACGCCCCGCCGGGCCGCATCACCTTCTCCGAGAAGTTCGCCTGCCCGGTCTCCGGCTTCACCATCGCCGAGATCGAGCCCAGGCTGTTCAGCTTCAACGCCCCTCAGGGCGCCTGCCCGGCCTGCGACGGGCTCGGCGAGAAATTGCTGTTCGACCCGGAGCTGGTCGTCCCCAACGAGTTCCTCAGCATCAAGAAGGGCGCGGTCGTGCCCTGGGCGCGCTCCAACCCGCCGAGCCCTTATTACATGCAGGTGCTGGGCTCGCTCGCCCGCGAGTTCGGCTTCAGCCTCGACACGCCGTGGCGCGACCTGCCGGACGAAGTGCACGACATCATCCTCTACGGCACCAAGGGCCGGCCGGTGACCCTCACCTTCGTCGACGGCCGCAAGTCCTACGACGTCCGCAAGCCGTTCGAAGGCGTGATCGGCAACCTCAATCGCCGCATGCTCCAGACCGAGAGCGCCTGGATGCGCGAGGAGCTCGCCAAATACCAATCCTCCGCCCCCTGCGAGACCTGCCACGGCGCCCGCCTCCGCCCCGAGCCGCTCGCGGTCAAGATCGCCGGCGAGCATATCAGCCAGGCCACCGCCCGCTCGGTCCGCCACGCTTTGGCCTGGTTCTCGACCCTCGCCGACAAGCTCACGCCGCAGCAGAACGAGATCGCCCGCGCCATCCTCAAGGAGATCAACGAGCGCCTCGGCTTCCTCAACAATGTCGGCCTCGATTATCTCAGCCTCGATCGCACCTCGGGTACCCTCAGCGGCGGCGAGAGCCAGCGCATCCGCCTCGCGTCCCAGATCGGCTCCGGCCTGTCGGGCGTGCTCTACGTGCTCGACGAGCCCTCGATCGGCCTCCACCAGCGCGACAACGACCGGCTCCTCATCACCCTCAAGCGCCTCCGCGACCTCGGCAACACCGTGCTGGTCGTCGAGCATGACGAGGACGCCATCCGCCACGCCGACTATGTCATCGACATGGGCCCCGGCGCCGGAGTCCATGGCGGCGAAGTGGTGGCGCGCGGGTCGCTCGAGGATGTGCTCAGCAATGAGAAATCGCTGACCGCGGACTACCTCACCGGCCGCCGCGCCGTCCCCGTCCCCGCCGAGCGCCGCAAGGGCAACGGCCGCAAGCTCACCGTCCACGCCGCCCGCGCGAACAACCTCAAGGACGTCACCGCCTCGATCCCGCTCGGCACCTTCACCTGCATCACCGGCGTCTCCGGCTCGGGCAAATCCTCGTTCACCGTCGACACCCTCTACGCCGGCGCCGCCCGCGCCCTGAACGGCGCCCGCGTCGTCTGCGGCCCGTGCGAGAAGATCTCCGGCCTCGAATATCTCGACAAGGTGATCGACATCGACCAGTCGCCGATCGGCCGCACCCCGCGCTCCAACCCCGCCACCTATACCGGCGCCTTCACCCAGATCCGCGACTGGTTCGCCGGCCTCCCCGA
>JAXDPA010000077.1:0-5107 GCA_034668685.1 Sphingomonadales bacterium
ACGTCAAGCTGTACCGGGTGCCGATCCCCGTCACCGTCGCCGCGCACGCCCAGAAGCAGGTCGCTCTGCTGCACCGGGAGAAAGTGCTTTTCGAGCGGCTCTACAGCGCGGTGGTCAACGCCGAGACCCAAGCGAGCGACGAGGAGACCGACCAGGCGCGGATACTGCTTCGGATGCGCAACGTCGAAGCGCGGGGCCTCGGCAAGCCGCTCCCCGCCGGAGGCGTCTCGGTGTTCGAGGACGATGGGGGCCGACCCATGCTGGTCGGCAACGGCTGGGTCCACGACACCTCGATCGGCGAGGACCTCGAGGTCGCCATCGGTCAAAGCCCGAATGTCGCGGTGACTTCCCGTTCCGTCGCGCTGCGCAAGCCCGCCAGGGCCGGCGAGAGGGTGCGGATCCTCAACGAGATCGCGATCGCCAACGCCCGCGCCGAGCCGGCCGAGGTCGAGGTCAGGATCAACGCCGACGAGGACGATTATCGGATCAAGCATCCGAGCCATGCGCTCGGGCGCAAGAACGGAATGCCCCTCTGGCGCGCGCTCGTTCCGGCCAACGGCACGGCTCGGCTCACCTTCACCATGGAGCCGCTCGGCCGCGACTCCCGATCGGAGGATTATGGGTCCAGACCCTAAGGCAGAGCCCTCGGCCTATTGTCCTCGCCGAGCGCGACGAAGGTAAACATGCCTTCGGTCACCTTGACCTGGCGGCTGCCGCGGTCGCGGTCGGCGATCACCTCGATCCGGATGCCCATCGAGGTGCGTCCGGTCCGCTCGATCCGCGCGTAGACCGAGATGATGTCGTGGAGCAGGATCGGGGCGATGCACTCCATCGCCTCGATCGCCACCGTCGCCACCGGCCCCTCGGCGCGGCGCGAGGCGACGATTCCGGCGGCGATGTCCATCTGGGAGAGTATCCAGCCGCCGAAGATGTGGCCGTTGGCGTTGATGTCGCCGGGCCGTGGCACGACCCTCAGGATCGGCTCGCCGCGCGTCTCGGTCATGGCCTGCGCTCCCCGCCGGCGGCGTCGTCGTCGGCCCCGCTCAGGTTGCTGGCGAAGAGGAGGCCCATCAGGCCGGTGCCGAGCAGCACCGACAGGAACACGCCGGCCAGGGTGGCGATGACGAGATGGACCCTCATCGGCGTGCCGGTGATCCAGAGATAGAAGATCGCGAGCAAAGCGGCGGCGACCGAGGCGGCCACCATCCAGCGCATCGTCTTGCGATAGTGGAGCCAGGCGCGATGGGCGCGCTCGAGGTCGCGGGGATCGCGCCGGGGCGGGACCGGATCGTGGTGCGGCATGGCCGCCATGTGGCGGCGGAAGGCCCGCGCATCAAGGGCCAGGAACGCAAGTCGGCGGGGGACGGGGCCTCGCGGCTCCGCCCCCCGCCGTGAAAGCGCTTACGCCGGGACGCTGTCGAGCGTGCCGACCTTCACCTCTGCCTTGGGGCCGGCCTTCTTGACCGTGCAGTTGCGCAAGGTGTGCTCGGCGTGCGGACCGTAGCTGAAGCTGCCCTTGCCGTCCCACTGCAGGTCGACGACACAGGCCATCGTCATCAGCGCATCGATATGGCCGATCATCGGCGGCGGGCCGAACGGAATACCGTAATGCCCGCTCACCCGCAGCAGCCTTTCGGCCTTGGGGAAGCCGATGGTTTCGAGCTGGCCGGAGATGGCGGGGATGAACAGATTGCCGAAGGGCGGGGTCACGGCCTGGGTGAGGCGCCCGTTGCCGCTGACGGCGCCGGTCGCGGCGTTCACCAGAAGGTCGAGGTGCAGGGTCGGAGCGCCGGCCAGGCCGGAGGTGAGGATGATGTCGACCGGGTACAGGCCAATTGTCGGCTCGTTCATTCTCTTATCCTTTATTTCCGCTCGACCATCGATACGACAATCCACCGCGTACCTTTACAAAGGCGCGTCTATCATCACGCTGTCAAACTAAATCGCGGTATTTGTAATTATTCTTTCAAAGCCCGATATTTTTCTATGAATTTAGCTGAAAGAGGGTTCGGGCGGACTCCTGTCCGGGTCCGCGCGCGCACCGGGCCGCCGCCGCCATGCTTCCATTCCGCGGCGGGTCATGTGATCATTCGCGCCGAGTCGGAACAAGGAGTCCGGACGATGACCATCGCCGCCATTCTCGACGCCAACCAGGAGCGCGAGATCGTCAGCGTCGGGGCCGACACCGTCGTGCGCGACGCGGTCGCCCTGCTCGCCGAGAAACGGATCGGCGCCATGCCGGTGCTCGAAGGCGACCGAGTGGCCGGAATCGTCTCCGAGCGCGACGTCATCTACTGCCTCAAGAGCGACGGCGCGGCGATCCTCGACTGGCAGGTCAGCCGGATCATGACCGCGCCCGCGATCACGATCGAGCGCAAGGTCTCCGCCCTCGCCGCTCTGTCGCAGATGACCCGCCGGCGAATCCGCCACCTGCCGGTGGTGGAGGATGGCAAGCTGGTCGGGATCGTCTCGATCGGCGATCTCGTCGCCTACCGGATCAGCCGGATCGAGGACGAAGCCGAGGCGATGCGCGCCTACATTCAGAGCGCCTGAGCCGGCACCGGCCGCCGCCGGACCAGCGCCAGCACCTCGTCGACCAGCGGCCGCGCCGCCGCGAGCAGCAGCCCGGCGTAGACGGCGATTCCGCAGGCGGCGAGCAGCGCCAGCCGCGGCGCCGGCGGCAAGGGCGGCAGCATCCGGTCGAGGGCAACCACCGCCGCCGCCATCGCCGCGCTGGCGGCGAGGCCGGGCGCGACGGCACGGGCGAGGGCCCCGGCGCCGACTCCGATCGCCGGCAGCGCCAGCCCGGCCGTCACCGCAAGCAGCAGCGGGAAGCCGGCCAGCCACGCCCAGGCGAGGCCGCCCGCGCCGAACCGGACCGCGACGAGGAAGCAAAGCGGCATGATCGCCGCGCCGGCCATCGCGCTGCGCAGCGCCAGCCCCGGCCGGCCGAGCGCGTTGGTGGCGGGGGCGAACAGGATCTGGAGGGTCATGAACGGCATCGCGAAGGCGAGGATGCGGACGAGCGGCACGGTCGAGCGCCATTTCTCGCCGAGTACGGTCAGCACCACCGGCTCGGCCGCCGCGGCCAGCCCGAGGTAGAAAGGCAGAGCGAGCAGCAGGACGAGGCGAACCGCCTTCAGCCACGCCGCCGCCACTTCCTCCCTCGAGCCGAGCCGGCTGTAGGCGGCGAAGCTCACCTCGTTGATCGGCGGCACGAACTTGCCGGCGAGGATCTGGGTCAGGAACAGCGACGTGGTGTAGAGTCCGAGCGCGTGCGGAGCGAAGACCCGGCCGGCGATGAACACGTCGGACTGGCTCTGGATGAACCAGAAGAATTGCACCGCGACCATCAGCCCGCCGTAGCGGAAGAGCCGGCCGGCGCCGGCGAAGCGGAAGCTCGGCCACACGAGCGAGCGGGCCAGAATGGTGAGGCCCACCGCCTGGGTCCAGAACAGCACGAGGGGCGCGGCGACCAGCGTCCAGACCCCCCAGCCGGAGAGCGCGCAGCCGACCGCGGTCGAGGCGCTGGCGAAGGCGGAAAGGAGCTGCACCTGCCCCTGGCGGCGGAAGTCGATCCGCCGGCTCAGCAAGGCCTGGGGCAAGGCGATGAACGGAGTCGCGAGATAGAGCAGGGCCTGGACGCGCAGCATCTCGCCGACGATCGGCTGGCGGTAATAGAAAGCGGCGAGCGGCGAGAGGGCGATCTGGGCGAGCGCGAGGCCGCCGTTGAGGAGCAGCAGCATTCCGAACACCTGGCGCACCTGGCGCGGCGTCGGCTGGCCCTCGCGGACGAGGGCGTTGGCGAAGCCGTGGCCGTTCATCAGGCTCAAAAAGACGAGGATGACCTGGGTCATCGCGAACAGCCCGTAATCGCCGGGATCGAGGCGGCGGATGACGAAGAAGGTCCCGGCCCACATGACCAGCTGGGCGAGGATCTGGCTGCCGGAGCGCCAGATCACGGCGCCGCGGACGCGGTCGCCGAGGCCGAGCGCCTCGTCCTCCTCAAGAATCTCCTTCGCCGCCACCTTGCGCTGTCTCTCGCCTCAAGCTCATTCGCCCTTAGCCGAGCGAGGGTTAAGCCCTGCTTAGGCAGTCGCCGCTATTTTCGTGTGGAGAGGGGGTTGAAGGGTCGGCGCGGCCCTTCCAGATCGCCGCCTCTCCGGCGACCGCGGCCCTCCGCCAAGGCGCTGGAATTCTTTGAAAACCCGTTTTCACGGGCCTTGAAGGCGGGCGCTCCGCCCCCTATCTCGGTCAAGCAAGGGCGCGGCCTTCGGGTGGACGTCCTCTTGCGAACTTCCCTTTCGCGATCGAAGCGAGGCGCCGGCGGCTTCCGCCGCGAGCCTGGCGGACGCCCCGGGAGCGCTTCGGCTTTCGGGTTCGGCCCGACCGGTCGCTTCGGAAAAGTTCGCGGAAAAAAGCCATTGACGGGCGCAAATGCCGCTCATATATGGCGATCCACCGGCGGGACACGGCCTTTTGGCCCGGCCCGTCTGCGTCTCTTAACGATCGGTAACCCGGTTTCCCCGGTTCAAGGGGATGGAGGCGCGTCGGCTCTTTGACATTGTCGGTTTAGATGAAGGGACATGTGGGCGGCGGCCCCGGTCGGCGACAACCTCTGGGTGTCGTCGAACGGTAAAAGCTAAGCCGTTCCAAGTTTCGCCAAGGCTTCGGCCGCGGCGAGATACATGTCTCGTTACATATCCACAGTAATATGTAATGTGCAGGAACGGCTCCCAGAGATGCCGGCCTCCTCCTCGTATTCCAACGGGGTGGTTGTCGGACATCAACTTGAGAGTTTGATTCTGGCTCAGAACGAACGCTGGCGGCATGCCTAACACATGCAAGTCGAACGAGACCTTCGGGTCTAGTGGCGCACGGGTGCGTAACGCGTGGGAATCTGCCCTTAGGTTCGGAATAACAGTTAGAAATGACTGCTAATACCGGATAATGACGTAAGTCCAAAGATTTATCGCCTAGGGATGAGCCCGCGTAGGATTAGCTAGTTGGTGGGGTAAAAGCCTACCAAGGCGACGATCCTTAGCTGGTCTGAGAGGATGATCAGCCACACTGGGACTGAGACACGGCCCAGACTCCTACGGGAGGC
>JAXDPA010000078.1:0-3355 GCA_034668685.1 Sphingomonadales bacterium
TCTTGAGCACGTCGCGAAGCGCTTCGGACGGATAATCCGCTTTCTCCTTTCCCTCCCGCCGGCGGAGATAGGGGTGGACCATGTCGCCCTGGATCGGGCCGGGCCGGACGATGGCGACCTGGATGACGATATCGTAGAATTCCCTCGGCCTGAGGCGCGGCAGCATGCTCATCTGCGCCCGGCTCTCGATCTGGAAGGTGCCGATCGTGTCGGCCCTGCAGATCATGTCGAAGGTCGCCTTGTCGTCCTCCTGCATCTCGGGCGAGGCGAGGTCGAGGCTCCTGCCCTTATGGTCGGCGAGCAGCTCGAAGGCGCGGCGCATGCAGCCGAGCATGCCGAGGCCGAGAACATCAACCTTCATGAAGCTCAGTTCCTCGATATCGTCCTTCTCCCATTCGATGATGTAGCGATCGGCCATCGCCGCCGGCGCGATCGGCACCAGCGCGTCCAGCCGGTCGCGGGTGAGGACGAAGCCGCCGGGATGGGTGCTCAAATGCCGGGGCGTCCCGATCAGCCGGCGGGAGAGCTCCAGGGTCAAGGCGAGACGCGGGTCGCGCAGGTCGAAGCCGAGCTCCTCGACGTGGCGCTCGGGCAGCCCCGCTTCCGACCAGCCCCAGACTTGGCCGGAGAGGGCGCCGACCATGTCTTCGCTGAGGCCCAACGCCTTGCCCACCTCGCGCACCGCGCCGCGGGTGCGGTAGCGGCTGACCACGGCGGTCAAAGCGGCATGCCGATGACCGTAGGTGTTGTAGATCCACTGGATCACTTCCTCGCGCCGGTCATGCTCGAAATCGACGTCGATGTCGGGCGGCTCGGCGCGGTTCTCGGAGAGGAAGCGCTCGAAGAGGAGGCCGTGCTTGACCGGGTCGATCGAGGTGATGCCGAGCACGTAGCAGACCATCGAATTGGCCGCCGAGCCGCGGCCCTGACAGAGGATGTTCTGGCTTCGGGCGTAGGCGACGATCGAGTTTACGGTCAGGAAATAGGGGGCGTATTCCCAGCGCGCGATGAGCCGGAGCTCGTGCTCGAGAAGCTCGCGATAATCCTTCTCGCTCTTGCCTGGGGGAAGCGCCTCGGGGATCTTCTCGTCGATCTTGCCCCGGGTCAGCCGTTCCAGCGCCTCCTGCGGGCTTCGGCCGCTCATCACGATCTCGTCCGGATATTGGTAGCTCAATTCGCGCAGCGAGAAGGTGCAGCGCGCGGCGATGTCGGCGCTGGCCTGGATCGCATCAGGAAAGGCCGCGAAGCGCCGTTCCATCTCGCCCGGCGACTTGAGATGGCGGTCGGCATGACGTTCGCGGCGGAAGCCGAGTTCGTCGATCGTGCATTTGTGGCGGATGGCGGTGACGACGTCCTGAAGCATCCGCTTGTCGGGGCTGTCGTAGAGGACGTCGCCCGTCGCGACCGCGCGGACGCCGTGGCGGCGGGCGAGCGCGTCGAGCGCGTGAAGGCGGGCCGAATCGCCGGGACGGCGGCGAAGGCTGAGCGCCAGATGGGCGCGATCGCCGAAAATATCGCGCATCTGGGCGAGCGCGACGGCGGCGACGGCGTCGGCCTCGTCCGGCAGCAGCGCCGCGACGAGCCTGTCCGAACAGGCGGCGACATCCTCCCAGTGGAGGAAGCATTGGCCCTTCTCGCCTTTCTGCGGATCGGCGCGATGATTGCCCAGCGTGAGCAGGCGGGTGAGGCGCGACCAGCCCGGGCGGTCCTCCGGCCAGACCAGCAGGGCGCTTCCGTCCATCAGGTCGAGCCGGCAGCCGGCGACGAGGCGCACGCCGGTCTCCTGCGACGCCCGGAGGGCCTTGACCAGGCTGCCGACATTGTTGCGGTCGGTGATCCCCAAGGCCTCGTAGCCGAGCAATTTCGCCGCCGCGAACAGCTCCTCGGCGCTGGAGACCCCGCGAAGGAAGCTGAAATGGGTGGCGGTATGGAGCTCGGTGTACATGGCGGCAGGGGAGGTCACAGCAATCCGTTCGGGCTGAGCCTGTCGAAGCCCTCCCCTTGCTTTTCAGGCGCAAGAAGGAAGGAAAGCCCTTCGCCAAGCTCAGGGCGAACGGTGTGTGGGATGCACACCCGCGACCTCTTACCCCTCCTCACCCGAACACCCCGTGCAGATACCAGCTGAGATCGCCGGTGCGGGGATCGACGCCGTCGCCGCGGCGGTAGAGCCAGAAGCGGGCGCCTTCCTCGTCCTCGACCTGGAAATAATCGCGCACCGCCTCGACCTCGCTCGCGCGCCGCCACCATTCGCCGTGGATCCGCTCCGGCCCGTCGGCGCGGGCGACCCGATAGGCGCGGCCGCGCCAGGTGAAGCGCCGGGGCGGCAGATCGGGGAGCAAAGCGACGACATTCTCGACCCGCTCGGGCGGCGACAAGAGGCAGACCGGCCGCGGCCAGGCCGGCCAGGAAGCGACCGGATCGAGCGGCCCGGCGCGCGCGACGCTGCGCTCGGGCACGTCGCTCTCGAGCGCGCCGAGGCGGAACAGGCGGCGGCCGCCGAGGCGGGTCGCCAGCCGGTCGACCAGAGGCGCGAGGTCAGGCGCCGGCCGCTCGCCGGTCAGCTCGCCCTCGACCGGCTGCGGGCGGAGCGGCTCGCAGCGGCCGGCGACCAGCCGCATCGCCTCGATCCCGAAGCCCGGCTCGATCCGCTCGATCCGCATCGCCAGCAGTCGGGTGAGGTGGGCGGCATCGCGGGTCGGCCGGGCGGTGCCGATCGATTGCGCTTCGACCCGGCCGTCGACCCGCTCGCACAGCAAAGTGAGGGCACGCGCGGCGAGGCCGGCTCTGCCGAGCGTGGCGACGAGCCGGCGGACCAGCTCGCCGAGCGCTTCCGCGATCGCCTCGGCGGTGACGATCGGCTCGGCGAAGCGGAGCAAGGCGAAGGGCGCATCGCTCGGAACGACCGGCTCGACCGGCTCGGCGAGACGGCCGAGCGCCTGGTCGAGCCGGTCGAGGAACGCGCGGCCGAGGCGGCGGCCGAGCGGCGCGCGCGGCATCGCCAGCACCTCCCCCACCGTCGCCAGGCCGACCCGGCGGGCGGTGGCGAGGGCGCGCTCGTCGAGGCGCAGGCAGGCGAGCGGCAGACGAGCCAGCGCCTCCGCCTCGCCGCCCGGCGAGCAGAGGAACAGCGACCGGGGTCCGTAGCGGGCGAAAGCGTGGGCGGCGCCGACGGTGCCGGCGACCGCGATCCGGGCGGTGAAGCCCAGCCGGGCGCAAAAGGCGACCAGCCGCCGCGCCATCCTTTCCTCGCCGCCGAACAGATGGGCGACTCCGTCGAGGTCGAGCAGCAGGCCGTCGGGCGGCGAGACGGCGGCGCGCGGAGTCCAGCGGCGGGCGGCGACCAGGGCAAGGCTTT
>JAXDPA010000079.1:0-8098 GCA_034668685.1 Sphingomonadales bacterium
GCCCCGCCGGAGCCCCGATCGACTTCGTCACCGGCTTCCAGGGTGCGAACGGCAAGACTTTCGGACGCCCGGTCGGCGTGACCGTCGACCCCCGCGGCGCCCTCATCGTCGCCGACGACCTCTCCAACACGATCTGGCGCGTGGTGCCGGCCCAAAGGGCGCCGGCGGCGGAGGCACCGACGAAGCCGGCAACTCCGCCGGGCAAGCAGAAACACCCGGGCAGCTACACGCCTTATTGAGTCGACCGGATAAAGCGGCGGCCGCTTCTCAGATGTCGCGCGGGCGCGATCAATCCAGATTCGGCCGCAGCCAGCGCTCCGCTTCCTCGACGCTCGTCCCGCGCCGCGCCGCGTAATCCTCGAGCTGGTCTCGCCCGATCCGCGCCACTCCGAAATACTGGCTGTCGCGGTGGGCGAAGTAGAGGCCGGAGACGGCCGAGGTCGGAAGCATCGCGAAATTGTCGGTGAGGGTGACTCCGGCGGGCTCGCCGCCGAGCATCTGGAAGAGGACCGGCTTCAGGCTGTGGTCCGGGCAGGCGGGATAGCCGGGCGCCGGGCGGATGCCGGTGTAGCGCTCGCGGATCAGCTGCTGGTTGGTCAAATGCTCCTCGGCATAGCCCCAGACGCTGTTGCGGACGTGGGCGTGGAGGGTCTCGGCGAAGCTCTCCGCCAGCCGGTCGGCCAGGGCCTTGAGCAGGATGTCGGAATAATCGTCATTCTCGGCCTTGAACCGCTCGAGATGCGGCTCGAGGCCGTGGATGGCGACGGCGAAGCCGCCGATCCAGTCCTCGCCCTCGGGGTCGATGAAATCGGCGAGGCACATGTTCGCCCGCCCTTCCCTCTTCTTGACCTGCTGGCGGAGGAAGGGGAGCCGCGTCTCCTCGTTCGAGGCGAGGACGAGGACGTCGTCGCCCCCAGTGCTCATGTCCCGCCGGCAGCGCCACAGGCCGACCGTTCCGCGCGGGGTCAGCCAATGCTCGGCGATGATCCGGTCGAGCATCGCGTTGGCGTCGTTGAACAGGCTCGTCGCGCTCTCGCCGACGATCGGATCCTCGAGAATGGCGGGATAATTGCCGGCCAGCTCCCAGGCGCGGAAGAAGGGCGTCCAGTCGATCGAGGCGCGCAAATCCCGGAGCGGCCATTCGCCGAACTGGGTGAGGCCGGGGCGCGCCGGCCGCGGCGCCTTGCCTTCGGGATCGTATGGGAAGGCGTTGGCGCGCGCCTCCTCGAGGCTCGACAGCTCGCTCTGGCCGGATCGGGCGCGGGCCTGGCGGGTCGCCTCGTAATCCTCGGCGGTCTTGGCGATCAGCGGCTCGCGCTGGGTCTCGGAGACGAGCGAGGAGGCGACGCCGACGGCGCGGCTGGCGTCGAGGACGTGGATGACGGGACCCTCGTAGGCGGGATCGATGCGAAGCGCGGTGTGGACCTTGCTCGTCGTGGCGCCGCCGATGAGCAGGGGCAGCTTCATTTCGGCCCGCTGCATCTCGCCGGCGACCGTCACCATCTCGTCGAGCGACGGCGTGATCAGGCCGGAGAGGCCGATCATGTCGGCCTGGTTCTCGTTGGCGGCCCTGAGGATGTCGGCCCAGGGCACCATCACGCCGAGGTCGACCACCTCGAAGCCGTTGCACTGGAGGACGACGCCGACGATGTTCTTGCCGATGTCGTGCACGTCGCCCTTGACGGTCGCCATGACGATCCGGCCCTTGCCCTGGGTGGCGCCGGTCTTCTCCTTCTCGGCCTCGATATAGGGGATGAGGTGGGCGACGGCCTTCTTCATGACCCGCGCCGACTTGACCACCTGCGGAAGGAACATCTTGCCCGAGCCGAACAGATCGCCGACGACGTTCATTCCGTCCATCAGCGGCCCCTCGATGACGTGGATCGGCCGCTCGGCGGTGAGCCGGGCCTCCTCGGTGTCCTCGACCACCCAGGCGTCGATGCCCTTGACCAAGGCATGCTCGAGCCGCTTGTCGACCGGCCAGCCGCGCCATTCGGCCTCGGCCTTCTCGCGCACCGGATCGGAGCCGCGATAGGTCTCGGCGAGCTCGACCAGCCGCTCGGTGGCGTCGTCGCGGCGATCGAGGATGACGTCCTCGCAGGCCTCGCGAAGCGCCGGGTCGATCGTGTCGTAGACGTCGAGCTGGCCCGCATTGACGATCGCCATGTCGAGCCCGGCGGGGATCGCGTGGTAGAGGAAGATCGAGTGCATCGCCCGGCGCACCGGCTCGTTGCCGCGGAAGGAGAAGCTGAGGTTCGAGAGGCCGCCGGAGATGTGGACGTGCGGGCAGCGCGCCTTGATCTCCCGGCAGGCCTCGATGAAGTCGAGCGCGTAGCGGCGATGCTCGTCGATTCCGGTGGCGATCGCGAAGATGTTGGGGTCGAAGATGATGTCCTCGGGCGGGAAGCCCTCGCCGAGAAGCAATTTGTACGCCCGCTCGCAGATGTCGACCTTGCGCTCTTTGGTGTCGGCCTGGCCGACCTCGTCGAAGGCCATGACGACCACCGCCGCGCCGTAATCGCGCACCTTGCGGGCGTGGGCGAGGAACTCCGCCTCGCCCTCCTTCATGCTGATCGAGTTGACGATCGGCTTGCCGGAAACGCATTTCAAACCCGCTTCGATCACCGTCCACTTCGAGCTGTCGATCATGATCGGAACGCGCGCGATATCAGGCTCGGCGGCGATCAGCTTCAGGAAGGTGGTCATGGCAAGCTCGGAATCGAGCAGGCCCTCGTCCATGTTGACGTCGATCACCTGGGCGCCGTTCTCGACCTGCTGGCGCGCGACCTCGACCGCGGCGGCATAGTCGCCGGCCATGACCAATTTCTTGAAGCGCGCCGAGCCGGTGACGTTGGTCCGCTCGCCGATATTGACGAAGGAGGCGGAGGCGGATTCGCCCCCTCTCCCCTTCAGGGGAGAGGGCTGGGGAGAGGGGGAGTCGCTGTAATTGACGGTCGCGTTCATTCTGTCTCTGTCGGTAAACGGTGGATAAGCCTGCGCCTCTCCCAACCCTCTCCCCTGGAAGGGGAGAGGGGCTCTAAGCTGCCAATATCATCGGTTCGATTCCCGCCAGCAGCGTTCGGCGGGCCGGGCTGGCGATCTTGCGGGGCGGATAGTCCTTCGCCACCCGCGCGATCGCGGCGATGTGGTCGGGCGTGGTGCCACAGCAGCCGCCGACGATGTTGACGATGCCCTGCTCGCACCATTGCCTGACCTGGCCGGCGGTGGTCTCGGGCCCTTCGTCATAGGCGCCGAGATCGTTGGGCAGGCCGGCATTGGGATAGGCCATGATCAAAGTGTCGGCGACCGCCGAGAGGGCCGCGACATGGGCGCGCAGCTGGGCGGCGCCGAACGAGCAGTTGAGGCCGACCGACAGCGGCCTGGCGTGGCGCACCGACGCCCAGAAGGCCTCGATCGAATGGCCCGAAAGGTTGCGGCCCGAAAGGTCGGTGATCGTCATCGACAGCATGATCGGCAGGTCGCGGTCGACCCGGTGGGCGGCGTGGATGGCGGCCTTGGCGTTCAGCGTGTCGAACACCGTCTCGATCAGCACGATCTCGGCGCCGCCTTCGACCAGGCCCTCGATCTGCTCGACATAGACGTCGCTGAGCGTGTCGAAATCGATCTCGCGATAGCCGGGATCGTTGACGTTGGGCGACAGCGACAGGGTCTTATTGGTCGGCCCCAACGCTCCGGCGACGAAGCGCTTGCGGCCGTCCTTCTGCGCCTCGCGCTCGGCGACCTCGCGGATGATACGGGCCGCCGCCGCGTTGATCTCGCGGACCAGCCCTTCCGCCCCGTAATCGGCCTGGCTGATCCGGTTGGCGTTGAAGCTGTTGGTGGCGAGCACGTCCGCGCCCGCGTCGGCGAAGGCCTGGGCGATCGCGCCGACGATTTCGGGCCGGGTGAGGTTCAGGAGGTCGTTATTGCCCTTCTGGTCGCGGGAAAGGTCGAGGGTGCCGCGATAATCGGATTCCTTGAGGCCGCGCGACTGGATCTGGGTCCCGTAGGCGCCGTCCTTGACCAGGATCCGCCTGGCGGCGGCGTCCCTAAGCTGCTGTGCGATGCTCACTCGGTTCTTCCTTCGGCCGCAGCCCGAGCAGGTGGCAGATGGCGTAGGCCAGCTCGGCGCGGTTCAACGTGTAGAAATGGAATTGGCGGACTCCGCCGGCGTAAAGCTGCCCGCAAAGCTCCGCGGCGACGGTTGCGGCGACCAGCTGGCGGGCGGCGGGGAGATTGTCGAGCCCCTCGAACAGAGCGTCCATCCAGGCGGGTATGGTAGCGCCGCACGAGGCGGCGAACTTGCGGGTCTGCGCCACGTTCGAGACGGGGAGGATGCCCGGGACGAGCTCGGCCGCGATCCCCGCCGCCGCGGCTTCGTCGCGGAAGCGGAAGAAGCAGTCCGGCGAGAAGAAGAACTGAGTGATCGCGCGGTCGGCGCCGGAATCGATCTTGCGCCGGAGGTTGTCGAGATCGGCCGACTTGGTCGGCGAATCGGGGTGGATCTCGGGATAGGCCGCGACCGAGATCTCGAACGGCGCGACGCGCTTCAGCCCCGCGACCAGCTCGGCCGCATTGGCATAGCCTTGCGGATGCGGCTGGAACGGCTTGCCCGGGACGGGCGGATCGCCGCGCAGGGCGACGATATGGCGGATTCCGGCGTCCCAGTACGCGCGGGCGATGGCGTCCACCTCGTCCCGGCTCGCCTCGACGCAGGTCAAGTGCGCGGCCGGGGTGAGCGCGGTCTCGCGCGCGATCCGAACGACGGTGTTGTGGGTGCGCTCGCGGGTCGATCCGCCGGCGCCGTAGGTCACGGAGACGAAGCGCGGCGCGAGCGGCGCGAGCGTCTTCACGCTCTCCCAGAGCGTCTGCTCCATCTTCTCGGTCTTCGGCGGGAAAAACTCGAACGAGACGTCGACGTCGCCTCGGACGTCGGCGAACAAAGGCTCCTGGCGATGGCCGATCAGAGCGCTCATGCCACCACCTTCAGCTTCTGCGCGCAGCGCTCCCCGATCCACAAGGTGACGGTGAGCTCGCCGCCCTCGAGATGCTCGACGACGCGGCCCTCGAGCCCCGCCGCCTCGAGATATTTGAGCATCACGTCGTCGGCGAAGCCGAGGCGGAGGTGGGCGTCGCTCTCGCGAAGCTCCTCGCGTTCGTGCGGCGCGAAGTCGACGATCAGCAGTCGCCCGCCGGGTACGAGCAGGCGCGCGGCTTCCGCCACCGCGCCCGCCGGCTGCTGGGCGTAATGAAGCACCTGGTGGATGATCACCGTGTCGGCCGAGCCCGAGGGCAAAGGAAGCGTATACATGTCGCCCTGGCGCAGCTCGGCGGCGGCGAGGCCGGCCTGGCCGAGCTTGGCGCGGGCGAGGCGGAGCATCTCGGGCGAGCGATCGACTCCGAGGGCGTGGTCGGCCGCCGGCGCGAACAGTTCGAGCATCCGACCGGTCCCGGTGCCGATATCGACCAGCCGACCGACCGGACGCCCCCCTTCCTTGGCGCCGAGCGCCCGGCCGATCGCCGCCTCGACCTCGCTTTCGGCGATGTGGAGCGAGCGAATCTGGTCCCAGTCCCGCGCCCGCGCCTCGAAATAGCGGGCGGCGGCGGCGGCGCGGTCGGCGCGCACGGCGGCGAGGCGGGCCGCGTCGGCGATCGCCCAGGGATCCTCGCCCTCCGCCGCGTGCCAGCGATCGAGCATCGAGAACAGCGGCTCGATCCGCTCGCGCGGACCGAGGTTGAGGAACACCCAGCTCCCCTCCTTGCGGCGTTCGGCGAGGCCGGCGTCGATGAGGATCCGGACGTGGCGCGAGACCCGTGGCTGGCTCTGCCCGAGAACCTGCGCGAGCTCGCCGACCGAAAGCTCCATCGCGCGCAGCAGGTTGACGATCCGAAGCCGGGTCGGATCGGCGAGGGCGCGGAAGATTTCTGAAGCGGCCGGCATATTTAAGGATATAAAGATATCTTTATATGCGGGTCAAGGCTCAGTTCGGCGCATTCCCAACCATAAGAGTAGACATAGGCCCGCTCCTCGATTACAGCCGCTTTCGCTGGACGCCGCGGGAGCCTGCTCCCAAGGCACCTCGCCCAGCGACCGAACGAAGCTCCACGAGGAGGGAAATGCCCATGAACAAGATCGCTCTCACCCTGGCCGCCGTCGCCGCTCTCGGCATCGCCGGCTGCAAGAAGACCGACAGCACCGACGCCAACAACAGCGTCGACGTCAACGCCACCGCCACCGAGGCCGGCAGCGACGTCAACGGTGCCGTCACCGACGCCAACGCCAGCGCGTCGAACGCCACCAGCGCCACCAACAACGCGCTCGACGCGACCGGCGCCACCCTCTCCAACGCCGCTTCGGACGCCGGCAACGCCGCCGCCTCCGGCGCGGACGCGGCCGGCAACGCCGTCCGCAACGCGACCCGCTAAGCCTCCCCCCAGGCTTCGGGCCGAACGAGGGCCGCGCGTAACCTACGCGCGGCCCTTTTTCTTTGCGGCGCGATCGGGCAGTCTCGCCGCCGGGAGTTCCAGCGGAGACCTGAAAGATGAGGAAGATCGTGGCTGCGGCGGCGCTGGCAATGGGAATCGCCGCGCTTGCCGCCTGCAACAAGGCCGGCGATTCGAATGAGCTGACGGCGGAGGACAACGCCCAGCTCAACGAGGCGAACACCATGCTCGACACCTCGCCCGACAGCCTCGCCGTCGGCAACGTCACCCTCGGCAACGGCGAGAACCAATCTTCCGACAGCATCGAGGCCGGCGACGAGGCGATCGAGAACGGCGTCGGGGCCGACACCGGCAACGCCGAATAGACGGAACATGCGACGGAGCCGGCGCATGGGCTTCGACGCCCGCAGGGAGACGCTCTTGCGTTCGACGCTCGCGACGCTCGCGGCCGCCTGTTTCGCCATCGGGTCCGCGCAGGCGCAGCCCGGAGCGCAGGATCGGCTGTTCGACGACAGCGGACCGCTGTTGGATGCGGCTGTAGCTTCCGACGGAGCGATGACGTTTCAGTTCTTCGACGACCAGGTTCGCTATCGCCTGCCGCCGCTGGCGGGGCCGCGCGAAGCGGAGCTCGTCGCGGTTCTCGACGAGGCCTCTTCCGCGCACATTGCCGTGCATGTCCTCTACGCCGCCGCCGGCGCCCGTTTCGACCCAGATACGGGCCGACTCACGCTGCCCGTTTGCCGGCTGGAGGCGGGCGGCGCCCGCTTCGAGGCGGAAATCGGATGCGGTGAGGAAGTCTCCGCGCAGAACCCATCCGCGGCCGCGCTCGCCCGCGCCTACGGCTATCTCCAGAAGCTGGACTTCCCCAAGGCCGCGCAGATACTCGCGACGCTGCCGGAAGGGGGCGACGCCAGCCTGCACAAGTTCGCCCTGTGGCTTCGCGCCAAAACGGAGGAAGGATGGGAGTTGCTCGGGCCCCGCGGCAGCGAGGCTTCGGATACGCACCGAATCGCCGCCCTGCGCGCCTATCGCGAACTGTCGGCGCTCGAACCGCGCAACGTCACTTACCAATTCTCGATCGCGTTTCTCCTGACCTCGCTGGGAGCGTATGACGAATCCGAGAAGCTCTACCGGGACATGCTGCGCGAATGGCCGGAGGAAAGCTTCCTAATCCAGCTCGGACAGGCAGGGCTCGCGCGCAATCAGGGCCATTACGCCCAGTCGCTCGAGATATTGGACGCGCTGGGCCGGGATCCGATCTCGGCTCAGAGCGCGCGCTATCATTATCGCCGCGCGTGGTCGCTGAGCCTGCTGCACCGCTACGACGAGGCGATCGCCGACCTCGATGCCGGCCTCCTGATACAGGCGGATTATCCGAGCGCCTATACGCGCCGCGGCTGCGCCAGAGCCGCGCTGGGCCGCCTCAAGGAGGCGATCGAGGATTTCGATCGTGCGAACGAATTGTTGGCGGCACTTCCAGGTGGCGCCTCCTCTCCCGTCCGCCTCGACATGGATGCGGTGCAATCGGATAGGAGGGCCGTCGCGAACGCCATCGCGGCGAGGCCCCGCGCCCCCGTCTCCGGAACCTGCGCCGGCGCCTATTGGCACGAATGGGAGCAGCCTCGAACCCGCAGCCGGCTGCTTGCGGCCTCGT
>JAXDPA010000080.1:0-15538 GCA_034668685.1 Sphingomonadales bacterium
GGCTACGTCGCGCGGACTAAGGTGAGGGCTTCGACAAGCTCAGCCCGAACGGATGGTGGTGCAGAAGCCTGCATCACGGACTCTCGCGTCACCAGGCAAAAGAAAACCGGCGCCCGCGTCGCCGCGAGCGCCGGTCGCCCCCACGCGAGGGCCGCCGTCAGGCGACCTTCGCCGTCTCCAGCTCCTCGGGATCGCGAAGCACGTAGCCGCGGCCCCAGACCGTCTCGATATAATTGTCGCCGCCGCAGGCGAGGGAGAGCTTCTTGCGGAGCTTGCAGATGAACACGTCGATGATCTTGAGCTCCGGCTCGTCCATTCCGCCGTAGAGGTGGTTGAGGAACATTTCCTTGGTGAGCGTGGTGCCCTTGCGGAGCGAAAGCAGCTCCAGCATCGCATATTCCTTGCCGGTCAAATGCACCCGGGCGCCGTCCACCTCGACCGTCTTCGCGTCGAGATTCACGGCCAGCTTGCCGGTCTTGATCACCGACTGCGAATGGCCCTTCGAGCGCCGGACCACCGCGTGGATCCGGGCCACCAGCTCGTCGCGATGGAAGGGCTTGGTCACATAATCGTCGGCGCCGAAGCCGAGGGCCCGCACCTTCGAGTCCATCTCGCTGATGCCGGACAGAATGAGGACCGGCGTGCCCACCTTCGCGAGCCGGAGCTTCTTGAGCACGTCGTAGCCGTGCATGTCCGGGAGGTTCAGATCGAGGAGGATGATGTCGTAATCGTAGAGCTTGCCGAGATCCAAGCCCTCCTCGCCGAGGTCCGTCGTGTAGACGTTGAAGCCCTCGCCGCCGAGCATCAGCTCGATGCTCTTCGCGGTCGTCGGTTCGTCTTCGATCAGCAGCACGCGCATAGTGACTCGCCCCTTGCTCTCAGCGGTGCCCGGTTCGCGCCCGGCTCCCCCTGGTGGAGTTCATTAACCATGGGATGTGTGAAGGCAAAAGGTTAATTTGGAATTAAACCGCTGGAATCGCACGGAGTCCGCGGCCCGTTGCGCGGGCGCAACAGAAAGTGCAGGGGCGGACCATGTGGGAAAAGTACGTCCTGTTCATCGACGGCGAGGCGATCGTCCTCGACAAGCCGGCGGGTCTTGCCGTCCACCCGGGCGCGAAGACGCCGGAGAGCCTCGAGGATTATCTCAAGCATTTCCGCTTCGGCTTCCACCGCGCGCCGGCGCCGGTCCACCGGCTCGACCGCGACACGTCGGGCTGCCTGCTCCTCGCCCGCCATCCCAAGGCGCACCGGCGCTTCCAGCAGGCGTTCGAGGACAAGAAGGTGACGAAGACCTACCTCGCCGTGCTCGACGGCGTTCCGCCAGCGGCGGAGGGGCGGATCGACCTGCCCCTCGGCAAGGTCTCGACCCGAGAGTCCGGCTGGCGGATCGTCCCCGACCCCGCCGGCAAGGCGGCCGCCACGAACTGGCGATTGCTGGAGGAAAAAGACGGCCGCGCCCTCGTCCTGCTCATCCCGGAGACCGGCCGAACCCATCAACTGAGGGTCCACGCTGCGAGCGGCCTCGGCCTCGCCATCGCCGGCGACCCGGTCTACGGCCTGGGCGGCGGGCCGATGCTGCTCCATGCTCTGTCGCTGAAGGTGGAACGCGACGGCAAGCCGCCGGTGGAGGCGACGGCGCCGCTGCCCCCCACGTTCCTCGCCGCCGGCTTCGACCATGTCCCCGACTGAGCCCACCTTCGTCCTCCCCGAGGAGGCCCTGGAGGAAAAGTTCCTCGCCTCGACCGGCCCCGGCGGCCAGAACGTCAACAAGGTCGCGACCGCCGTGCAGCTGCGCTGCGACGTCTTCCGCCTCGGCCTCGCGCCCCCCGTCTACCACCGCCTCAAGGCCCTGGCGGGCAGCCGCTGGACCAACGAGGGCGAGATAATCATCACCGCCCGCACCCACCGAACCCAGGAAGCCAACCGCGCCGAAGCGCGCCAGCGACTGGCGGAACTCATCGCCAAGGCCCACATCCAGCCCGTCAAGCGCGTCAAGACACGGCCGAGCCGCGCCGCCAAGGCGAAAAGAGTTGACGAGAAGAAGCAGCGGGCCGGGGTCAAGGCCGCCCGAGGGAAGGTGCGGGTGGATTGAGAGCGTCCTTCCCCGCGGGGAATTGGAGGAAGAATGTACGACTTCAGGATCGAGGCGGCGGAGAAGGGGGCGTTGTGGCGCGAGCTCGCCGCGGCCGCCGACGCGCTGACGCTGGGCGAGCCGGACGCGGTCGCCAATATGGCCAATGTCGCGGCTTTGCTGTGGGAGAGCCTGCCCGAGCTGAACTGGGCGGGCTTCTATCGCAATGTCGGGGGCGAGCTGGTGCTGGGGCCGTTCCAGGGGCGTGCGGCGTGCATAAGGATTCCGTTCGGGAAGGGCGTTTGCGGGGCGGCGGCGGCCAGCCTCGAGCCGCAATGCGTCGACGACGTCAACGTCTTTCCCGGCCATATCGCCTGCGACAGCGCCTCGGTCTCGGAGCTGGTCGTGCCCCTGGTCCATGACGGACGGCTGATCGGGGTGATCGACCTCGACAGCCCGCGCCGCGCCCGCTTCGACGCCGACGACGTCGCCGGCTGTCTCGAATTGGCACGGATGCTGGCGCCGCGGCTCGCCTGAGTAGCCAAGAGCCCGTCGAAAGCGTTAACAAAGTGCTGACGCCGCCCCGATTCCGTCGGGGCGCACGCGCCCGCGTGAACAAAGGGGATCGCCATGAAGAAGCTCGCGCTCGCTCTGCTGGTGGGGGCCGCCGCACTGGCGCCGCTCACCCTCTCGGCCCAGACGGTGCCCGATCCGGACCCGTTCTACGGCATTCCCAATATCAGCCTGAATATCCCGACCGCGGCCGCGGCGCCGGCGGCGATGACCCCGCCGCCGCCCGCCGTTCATGCCGGAACGACCTGGAGCGCCGGCCCGGTCGCCGCGCCGATGGTTCAGGGCGCCGGCCAGCCGGTTCAGACCCGGGTCTACATGCGCCACGTCGGGCCGGCCCCCGCGGGCGCCGGCCAGGTCCAGACGCGCGCCTATGGCGGCGGCATGGCGCCTCCCCCGGGCGGCGGAATGAACATGCCCCCGCAGCGCCACATGATGATGATGCACGGCGGCATGGGGATGCAGATGGGCGGCCACCGGGCCGGCCACTGGCAGCGCATCGGCCGGGGCGGGGTGCTTCCCCCGATGTGGTGGGGGCCGCAATTCACGATCGGCGACTGGGGCATGTACGGCTTCCCCCCGCCCGTCTCCGGCGGCCGCTGGATCCGCTATTATGACGACGCCCTGATGGTCGGCCCCGACGGCCGGGTCATGGACGGCCGCTACGGCTACGACTGGGACCGCTACGGCGACCGCTGGAGCTATGACGAGGACGGCGTGCCGATGGCGATGGGCGACGAGGGCTACGGCCCCGGCCGCGACGAGGATGAATGGGCCGATCGCGATGAGCGCGACGGGCCGCCGCCGCCGCCCCGGCCCCGTCCGATGCATCGCGGCTACGGCTATGGCTATGGGGGCGGCTGCGGCTGCGGCTACGGCGCACCGGTGCTGGTCAGCGAGACGGTGGTCACCGAGCCGCCGGTCGTCGAGACCCGCACCTACGTCACGACCTATGTCGAGCGGACCCGGGTCGTCCACCGCTACCGGCCGCGCACCAAACTGATCCGCCTCGCCCCGCCCCGCGCCGGCGAGCGGGGGTAGCTTCCTGATCCTCCCTGTGAGGCTAAGCCTCATGGGGAGGGGGACCGCACGAAGTGGGGTGGTGGGGCGGACTGCCCTGCGAGCCCCTCCACCATGCTGCGCATGGTCCCCCTCCCCATCCGCTTCGCGGACAGGGAGGATTAGATTCAGCTCAGCCGGTCGAGGGCCTCGTCGTCGAGCCGGCCGGGGACGACGATCAGCGGGCACGGCAGGCTCCCCGCCACCGCGCCCGAGAAATGGGCGACGAGCGGGCCGGGCCCGCCTTCCGCCGCGGCGCCGAGCACCAAAGCGGCGATGTCGTCGCGCTCCTTGAGCAGGTCGGCGATCGCCTTCTCCGGCTCGCCCTGACGGACGATGATCGTGCGCTCGACTTCGCTCTCCTCGTCGAGGGCGCTGGCCGCCTGCAGGCCCATCGCCTCGGCGCGCAGCCGCGCTTCCTCCTCCATCGCCGACTGGACGGCGCCCCACTGGACGAATTCCTGCGGCGGAACGACGGCGAGGATGTCGACCCGTCCGCCGGTCCGGGCGGCGCGCCGGGCGGCGTAGCGCAGGGCGACGCGCGCCTCGCCCGTCTCGTCGACCACCACAAGATAGGATCGCATCGGGCCCCTCGTCCTTTGGCCGGAATGCTGCGCCAGAAGCGCCCGCCGCGCAAGCGCGCCGACCTCGCGTGGCCGCGCGGGGCCTTGACCCGCCCCCGCCGATTGCTGTTTGGGCGGGAGCGCGCCGCCGAACATCGGGAGTCTCGCCTTGCCCATCGAACTCAAGATGCCCGCCCTCAGCCCGACCATGGAGGAAGGGACGCTCGCCAAATGGCTGGTCAAGGAGGGTGACACGGTCGCCTCGGGCGACCTGCTCGCGGAGATCGAGACGGACAAGGCGACGATGGAGTTCGAGGCGGTCGACGAGGGCACGATCGCGAAGATACTGGTCCCCGAGGGTACCGACGAGGTGAAGGTCGGCACGGTCATCGCCCTGCTGGCGACCGAGGGCGAGGATGCCGGGGCGGCCGCCTCCGCGCCGAAGGCCGCCAAGGAGCCCGTGGCGAAGGACGGCGGCGAGACCGGCGCCGGCCAGCCCGCGACTCCCGCGCCCGCCCCGCCTCCGCCGCCTCCGCCCGCCCAGCAGGCCGCGGCGCCTCAGCCGAAGGCGGATACGGGCGACCGGATGAAGGCGAGCCCGCTCGCCCGCCGCCTCGCCGAGCAGCGGGGGGTCGACCTGGGCGCGCTGAAGGGCTCAGGGCCAGGCGGGCGCATCGTCAAGGCCGACGTCGACGGCGCCCAGCCCGGCAAGGCCGGGGCGGCGCCCGCCCAAGCGGCGGCCGCGCAGCCGGCTCCAGTCGTCCACGCCGGCGACTTCGCGATCCCCGACGTGCCGCACGAGGTCGCCAAGCTCTCCAACATGCGCAAGACGATCGCGCGCCGGCTGACCGAATCGAAGCAGCAGGTCCCGCACATCTATCTGACGGTCGACGTGCAGCTCGACGCGCTTCTGAAGCTCAGGGCCGAGCTCAACAAGGGGCTCGAGGCGCGGGGCGTGAAATTGAGCGTCAACGACCTCCTCATCAAGGCGCTCGCCGCCGCCTTGATCGAGGTTCCGGAATGCAACGTCCAATATACCGGGAGCGAGCTCGTCACCTTCAAGCGCGCCGACATCTCGGTCGCCGTCTCGATCCCCGCCGGCCTGATCACCCCGATCATCGTCGGCGCCGACACCAAGAGCCTTTCCGCCATCTCCACCGAGATGAAGGACCTCGCCGCCCGCGCCCGCGAGGGCAAGCTGAAGCCCGAGGAATATCAGGGGGGGACGGCGAGTTTGTCGAACATGGGGATGTTCGGGATTTCGGTATTTTCCGCCGTGATCAACCCGCCGCAGGGGATGATCCTGGCGATCGGCGCCGGCGAGAAGAAGCCCTGGGTGGTCAATGACAGCCTCCAGATCGCGACGATCATGACCGCCACCGGAAGCTTCGACCACCGCGCCATCGACGGCGCCGACGGCGCCCGCCTCATGCAAGCCTTCAAGCGCCTCGTCGAAAACCCGCTGGGGATGCTGGCGTGATTTCCCCCTCTCCCCCAGCCCTTCCCCCGCAGAGGGGGGAGGGGAGCCGGTCTGAGCGGGTCTCGGAGAATAGCCCCTCTCCCCTCGCGGGAGAGGGGTTGGGGAGAGGGAACGGCAGGCCCACTCGAAAGGAGCTTCTCGACCGGGCGAAATGGATGCGCGCAAACCCCACCGAGGCGGAGCGCAGGCTCTGGTCCATCCTTCGGGCGAAGCGGCTTTCCGACTTCAAGTTCAAGCGGCAGCAGATCATCGACTGGTGCATCGTCGACTTCGTCTGTCTTGCGAAGCGGCGGATCATCGAGGCGGACGGATCGCAGCACGGGGAGAATGAGGATGATCTGCGCCGCGATCGTTTCCTGCGGGCCCAAGGCATCCGCGTCCTCCGCTTCTGGAACAATCAGATCCTGGCCGAGAGCGAAGCAGTGACGCTGGCGATCTACGACGCGCTCACAACCCCTCTCCCTTCGCCGCCTTCGGCGGCTCTTCCCTCTCCCGCAAGGGGAGAGGGGTTAGCTGGAGCGCTCCATGCCTGACACCTACGACCTCGTCATCCTCGGCTCCGGGCCCGGCGGCTATGTCGCGGCGATCCGCGCCAGCCAGCTCGGCATGAAGGTGGCGATCGTCGAGCGGGAGAGGCTGGGCGGGATCTGCCTCAACTGGGGGTGCATCCCGACCAAGGCGCTGCTGCGCACGTCCGAAATCTACCACTACATGACCCACGCCTCGGCCTACGGGCTCAGCGCCGAGAAGCCGGGCTTCGACCTCGCCAAGATCGTCGACCGCAGCCGCAAGGTGGCGGGCCAGCTCAATGCGGGCGTCAAGGGGCTGATGAAGAAGAACAAGGTCACGGTGGTTGAGGGCGAGGGGAAGCTCACGGGCAAGGGGATTCTGAGCGTCGGCGACAAGCAGCTCCAGGCCAGGCACATCATCGTCGCCACCGGCGCCCGCGCGCGCGACCTGCCCTTCGCCAAGGCGGACGGGGAGCGGATCTGGACCTATCGCCACGCGATGGTGCCCAAGGTGATGCCGACCAGGCTGCTGGTGATCGGCTCGGGCGCGATCGGGATCGAGTTCGCCAGCTTCTATTCCGACATGGGCGCCGAGGTGACCATCGTCGAGATGCTGGACCGGATCTTGCCCGTAGAGGACGAGGAGGTCAGCGCCTTCATGCACAAGGCGCTCGCCAAGCAAGGGATGAAGATCCACGTCTCCTCCGGCGTGGAGAAGCTCGAGACGGGCAAGGACGGGGTGAAGGCGACTTTGAAGGGCGGCGACGTCCAGGAATTCAGCCACGCCATCGTCGCCATCGGCATCGTTCCCAACACCGAGGGGATCGGCCTCGAGGCGCTCGGCGTGAAGACGGACCGCGGCCACATCGTCACCGACGGCTACGGGCGAACCAACGTCGAAGGCGTCTACGCGATCGGCGACGTCACCGGCCCGCCCTGGCTCGCCCACAAGGCCAGCCACGAGGGCGTGGTGTGCGTCGAGGCGATCGCGGGCAAGAAGCCGCACCCGTTCGAGACCTGGAACATCCCCGGCTGCACCTACTCGCGCCCCCAGGTCGCCTCCGTCGGCCTCACCGAGGCGAAGGCGAAGGAAGGCGGCCGCAAGGTCCGCACCGGCAAATTCCCCTTCATCGGCAACGGCAAGGCGATCGCGCTCGGCGAGGCGGAGGGCTTCGTGAAGACCGTGTTCGACGCCGAGACGGGCGAGCTGCTCGGCGCCCACATGGTGGGGGCGGAGGTCACCGAGCTGATCCAGGGCTATGCGGTGGCGCGCCAGCTCGAGACGACCGAAGCCGAGCTGATGGAGACCGTGTTCCCGCACCCGACTCTCTCCGAGATGATGCACGAGAGCGTTCTGGACGCTTACGGACGGACGCTGCATTATTGAGCGAGGAGACCGCCGATGCGTGACCTGCGCGTGAGCTTTCCCAGGCCTTGCGATGAGAAATGGGAGGCGATGACGCCCGCGGGCTGCGACCGGATCTGCGGGCGCTGCGACAAGCTCATCCACGATCTCTCGCATTACGAGTTCGACGAGGCCGTCGCGCTTCTGCGCCGCGACCCGGAGACGTGCGTTCGCGCCCGGGTCGGCGCCGACGGCGTGGTCGCGCTCAAGCCGGGGCGCCGGGACGGCGCTCGGCGAATGGTCGTCGCCGCCGCGGCCGCGGCCGGCCTGCTGGCGGCCGGTGGGCCGGCCTTCGCGAGCACGGATCGCCCGCAGGGCGCCATCGCCGGCAAGGTCAGAGCTTATGGGGCCAGGGTGCGGGTGACCGCGACCGACCCGAGTGGCGGCAAATTTCGCGCCAAGGTTGGAGGGGACGGCCGGTTCAGGATCAAGCACGTGCCCGCCGGCACCTACAACCTCACCTTCGTGCCCGATTGCGGCGACAAATGGACGATCGACAACGTCGTCGTCGGCGAAGGCCAGACCGCATTACCCGATTCGGAAAGCCCGACAACCTGCATCGTCGTCGGCATGCTGCGGATCGACGATGACCGGGGCTGAGGGGAGATTGCGGGGACTTGCGATGACCGAGCGGACGGGCATGGGGGCGCATCTCATCGTCGCGGCACCGGTGATCGCGGTGGCGGACGTCGAGGCGGCGATCGGGTGGTTCGAGGCGCGGCTCGGCTTCCGGGCGGCGGGGAGGTTTGGCGAGCCGCCGGTCTGGGGCTCGCTTCAGCGGGGCGGGGTGGAGATCATGCTGATCCGCTCCCCGGCCGGCGCGCCTCCGTCGGTGCCCGGGGCGCTCGCGGCCTATGTCTATGTCGACGATGCGGATTCGCTTCACGCCGAGCTGGCGGAGCGGGGGGCGGAGCTCGGCGGGCCGCCGGTCGACCGCGCCTATCGGTGCCGAGAGGTCGAGGCCCGGATGCCGGACGGGCGGTCGATCGTGTTCGGGGCGGACCTTTCGCGCTGAATCGGTTATGGCGCCGGCTTGGGGCGCCTCGGCGCGAGAGGATGGGAGACGGGGAATGAGCGATACGCAAGGCGACACGCAGCGCGGCGGGTGTTTCTGCGGGGCGGTGGAGATCGAGGTGAGCGGGGCGCCGGCGGAGATGGGCTTTTGCCATTGCCGCTCGTGCCGATCGTGGTCGGGCGGGCCGGTCGCGGCCTTCCTGCTCTATCCCAAGGAGAATGTGCGGGTGACCAAGGGCGAGGACAAGCTCGCCGGGTTCAACAGGACCGGCTTCTCCGACCGGCGCTGGTGCGCCGAGTGCGGCGGGCACGTGCTGGTCTACCACCCGACCCTGCCGATCACCGACGTCCACGCGGCGACGGTGCCGGGCGTGGAGTTCCGGCCGGCGGTGCATCTGAACTATGCCGAGACGGTGCTTCCGATGAAGGACGGCCTGCCCAAGCTCAGGGACTTCCCGGCCGAGATCGGCGGCTCGGGCGAGACCGTGGCGGAATAGGCGCGAACTTCTCCCGCGGCACTCCGGCGACCGTGAAGAGGCGCTCGGCGGGGAGCTTCAGGACCAGGCCCGAATGCTCCAGCCGCTCGTCGTAGACGGCGCCGCGCAGGCCCGCCATCGGATCGCCGACGACCGGCACGCCGAGCGCGGAGAAGCCGATCGCGAGCCCCTCGCCCATGCTTCCGGTCCAGCGGCCGACGCGAACCAGGCGCGGGGCGGCGTGATGCTTGCCGGGCCGGGGCAGGACTTCTTCGATCCACTGGCGCGGGATGCCGGTATGCCTCTCCTCCGAGGGAAGGTTGTGGACCTGGTAGCCGGTCGCCCGGGCGACGAACCAGCCGAGCACGGCGCGCGCGACGACGGTGTTGCCGCCGCTCGGCGTGTCGGTGAGATCGACGATGACCGGCTGGCGCGGCCCGGCGGCGGCCATCGCGGAGTCGAACGCGGCGATCGTCGCGTCGTCGCCGAGCGAATCGTTGAAGCGGAGGACGAGCGCCGAGCCCTCGCGTCGCGTCGCGACCGGGGGCCGGGACGGGCGCGGGACTTGGTAGAGGTTGGGCAGCTCGACCGTGCGCGGCGGCGCCCCGCCTCTTTGCAGCTCCAGCCGGCGCGGCGCGTCTCGGCGGCCGGCGGCGAGGATCCGCGCGGCGAACCCGGCGCGTTCGTCAGTGACGGGGAGGCCGAGATCGTCCCAGAAGGCGGCCACCGCTCTGCCGGTCGGGACGCCGCCGACCCCGATCAGCCGGTCGCCGCGGGCGAGGCCGGCGGCGGCGGCCGGCGAGCCGTCGCGCACCGCCTCGATCCTGTAGTCGCCGCCGCGCCGCTCGATCCACAGATCGGCGTAGCTCGGAACGATCGCCCAGTCGTGGGCGGTCGAGGCGCCGGTGATGGCGTGGTGGTCGGCGAGCGCGAGCAAGGCGCGCTCGGCGTAGACGAGCAGCGAGCGCCGGTCGTGGACCTGCTCGGCCTCGGCCCCGAGCTTCGGCGAGAGCGGCGCGACCCCGCCTGGGAAGCGGTCGAGATAGGCGTAGGTCTCCTGGATCAGCGGCGCGATCGAACGGGCGTCGGCGCGATAATCCTCTGCCGAAGGCTCGGCGGCCGGAGCGGCGGCGGCGAGGAGCAGCAGGATCGGCAGCAGGCGCATGGGGGCCTCCAAGTCCGCCTTTATCCCGGAGACCGATCCTGCGCCACCGGCGTCACTGGCCGGCCTCGCCGTCCTTGAGCGGATCGAAGCCCCAGTTCATCAGCGCGTAGCGCCAGCGCGAGGTGGCGATATTCTCCGGCTCCTGGGCGCGGTGGCGGGCGACGAAGCCGGCGACCTTGCGCATGTGCGCCCAGTCGGCGTCGGTCAGCCGGGGCTCCGGGGTCCGAAGGATCCGGACGATTTGGCGCCCCGAAGCTTGGCCGATCGACTCGCTGTCGCCTTTCCTCTGCCCGACGCGTCGGCTCTCCGGGGTCTCGAGCCAGGTCTCGATGTCGTCGGCACTCATGTTGACCGCCCGGCCGAAGCGGGCGCGAATCTCGTCGCGGTCCATCGTTCGGCCCCTAGCTGCGCGGGCGTGCCGCGGATATTGAAAAACCATGGCTGAGGACGAGCAGGCCGCCGAATGGAAGCTGCCCTGGGAGGGCGGGTGCCGGTGCGGCGAGGTGCGGCTGCGCGTGACGAAACCGCCTTTGCTGGCCGGCGCCTGCCATTGCGCGGGCTGCCGGAAGATGAGCGCCAGCGCCTTCTCGCTGACCCTGACCCTGCCCTCGGACGGCTTCGCGGTGACGGCCGGCGAGCCGGCGATCGGCGGCACGCACCATCCGAAGCAGCACCATTATCACTGCCCGCGCTGCAAGAGCTGGCTGTTCACCCGCGCCGAGGGCTTCGACTGGTTCGTCAATTTGCGGCCGACGATGCTCGACGACCATGGCTGGTTCGCACCGTTCGTCGACTTGTGGACCAGCGAGAAGCTGCCCTGGGCGGAGACCGGCGCGCCGCGATCCTACGCGAGGGATCCGGAGATGGCCGAATGGGAGGCTCTGATGCGGGACTATGCCGCCGAGGGTGCCCGGCCGGGGCCGGCAGGCTGCTGAGCGGGTGCGGGGCGCTCGCCTGGCCAGGATCGTCCTAGTCTCGCTCATCCCCCTGTGGCTGCTCGGTCTCCTCCTCCTCTCGTTCATTCCGCAACAGCGAGCCCGTCCGACGCGCGCGACCGTGACCGCAGTGGACGTCACCGTCACCCGCTATAGCGTGTACGCATGGGTTCGACTGCGGGCGACCGACGGACGGATCGGCGGTTCCGGCATGCTCATGGATCAGCTGGCATGCCGGCCCGGCGATGTGGTCGACGCCGAGGAAGTGGGCATCAATCTCAGATTGCGCGAAAGTGCGTGTCGCCACACGCCGCCGTCGCCCTGGGTGCCGAACCCGCCGGGCCGGCCTTAGACCGTCATTTCCCGCCGCGGATCGCCGGCTCGCCGCCGGGCACGCGCGGGTGGAGTTCGCCGAAGCGGCGGTCCCAGTCGAGGTCGGCGACGTAGAGGCAGCGCTGGTGGATTCCCGCCTGCTCGCGGCCGTCGGGGTCGCGGTTCCAGGCGTGGAAGAAGATCAGGTCGCGCGCCCCGTCGCGGAGCACCGACTGGTGGCCGGGGCCGATTATCGGCGAGGCGAGGAAGGCGCGCAGGATCGGGTTGCGCCCCTCGTCGCGGCACGGGCCGAGCGGGCCGGCGCAGGCGAGGTAGCCGACGGAATAATTCTTGTTGCCGTAGAAATTGCCCGAATAGAACAGCCAGTAGCGCCCGAAGCGGCGCACCATGGTCGGCGCCTCGACCACCCGCCATTCCCAATCGTCATAGGCCTCGGGACCGTCGTCGTTGGCGAGGAGCCTGACCGGCCGGCCGACCGCGGCGAGGCCGTCGGCGCGCAGCCGCACGCCGTAGATCGCCGACGGGCGGCCGCAGCAATTCCCGTCGGCCTTGAAGTAGAGGTAGAGCGCCTGGCCGTCGCGGAACGGGCTGGCGTCGATCGCTCCGTCGGGGAAATCGGCGCAGACCAAGGGCCGGCCGATCCCGACGAACGGTCCCTCGGGGCGCGCGGCGGTCGCGGCGCCGAGGCAGTGGCGCTTGCGCACCACCGGCCCGTCCGGCGGAGTCTCGGTGCGGGTGAGCGTTCGGTGCCGCGCGTTGAAGTAGAGGACGTAGCGCGCCCCGATCCTCATCACCTCGGGCGCCCAGACCTGGGGATCGGCCTTGTCGACCCAGGCTGGAAGGCCGGCGGTCGGCAGCGCCTCGGCCGGCGCGGTCCAGCGGGCGAGGTCGGTGGAGCGTATGTGCTTGACGTTGACCGGCGCCGTTCCGGGTTGGGCGCCGGTGGCGTAGCCATGGTAGGCGCCGCCGAAGCGGGCGACGAACGGGTCCGGGAAATTGTCGTCGAGCAGCAGGCGGGGCCCGGCGCCGCCAGGAGCGCCCGCCGGATCGGGGCAGGGTGGCGGCGCGGCGGTCGCCTGAGCGGCGGCCAGCGCCGCGGCGAGCGCGACCGAGACCGCCGGCCTCACGCCGCCGCCTCGTGCCGGGCGGCGCCCCCGTCCAGGTAGAAGCGCGCCTGGGCGTAATGGCCGAGGAAATAGAGGACGCTCGGCAGCGTCGCCGGCTTGGCGGCGGCGGCGCGAAGCACGCGCTTCACCATCCGCGCCTCGGCCTCGCCGAGCGCGGAGACGATCCCCATCAGCCGAAGGAAGTTGCGGTTGCGCGGCCGCGCCGGGCCGGCGGAGCGGGCGGGGCGCCGGCCCTCTCCGCCGAACCGCGCGATGAAGTTTATCATCCGCCCCTCATAGACGTCCGGCGAGAAGGCCCATCGCGCCAGCGCCTGGGTGCCTTCGAGCAAGGCCTCGCGCGACATCCTGAGCGGAATGACGTTGGTCGCGAACGGACCCTGCGCGGCGGTCTCCCAGATCGGCCCGGACAGTCGGCCCTCGCGGTCGAGGCGGCGGTAGAGGTCCGTGGCCTGCGGCGCGGTCAGGACTCCGATGCCGAGCTCGGGCAGGGGCGAGGCGGCGAAGGTCCCCGGCCCGTCATGGTCGAAGCCGACGATGATCCCGGCGTGCACGCCGATGCCGTGGCCGACGATCCGGTCGACCGCCTCGAGCATCGGCATCAGCAAATTCTGCTTCTTGCCGGTCTCGCGCAGGCTGTCCTCGTTGATCGTCTCGACGCCCATGAACAGGGTGGTGAGCCCCGCCGCCCGGCAGCGCTCCAGCATGTCGTCGTCGCGGGCGATATCGAGCGACGCCTGGGTGAGGAAGCTCACCGGATCTTCGCGCTCGGCGTTCCAGGCGGCGATCGCGTCGAGCACCTCGCGCGCCCGGGAGCGGTGGACGGTGAAATTGTCGTCGACGAGGAAGACGTTGCGGAAGCCGGCGGCGTAGAGGCCGTCGAGCTCGCGAAGCACCTGGCCGAGATCCTTGTGGCGCTGCTTGCGGCCCTGATACTGGATGACGTCGCAGAATTCACAGCTGAACGGGCAGCCGCGCGTGGTCTGCAGGGCGCCGAGCTGGGCGCGGTCGACCGGATAGAGGTCCCAGCGCGGCAGCGGCGCGAGGCGGACGTCGGCGCGGCCGCCGTCGTAGCTGTCCTGCCAGCTGCCCGCCGCGAGGTCGGCGAACAGGCGCGGCGCCAGCGCCTCCATCTCGCCGGTGACGAGTATGTCAGCGTGGGGCCGCATGTCGTCGGGGCTCAGGGTGGCGAACGGGCCGCCGATCAGAACCGTCCGGCCGCGTCGGCGGAAGGCCTCGGCCAGAGCGATCATCCGGCCGCGCTGGGTGACCTTGCCGGTGATCGCGACGAAATCGACCTCGGCGTCGAGGTCGACGGGGTACACCGCCTCCTCCGCGAGGCGGATGTCCCATCCTTCCGGAACGAAGGCGGCGAGGGTCGCGATGGTGAGGTCGGCGACCTGCACCCAGCCGCCGTCCGGCCCGTCGAGCACCTCGTAGCTGTAATAGCTCGGCTCGTCGGCCGCGGGGTTGACGATCAAGATCGAAGGCATGGCTCAGCCCTCCGCCGCGGCGAGCGCTGGCGCGGCGGCCGGTAGCGGCGGGGGAGCAGGCTTGAGCGCGCCGGCCAGATAGAGGTCGCGGCAGTCCCGCCGCCGGACCTTGCCGCTCGACGTTCTCGGCACCTGGCCCGGCGCGACGAGCAGCAGATCGTGGAGCTTCACTCCGTGCGCCTCGGCCACGGCTCGCAGAATAAGCAATGCCGCGCCGTCCGGGAGGGCGCGTTTCGCCTCGAAGACGGCGGCGATCCGCTCTCCCTCGTCCGCCTCGACCGCGAACACCGCTCCGGCCGGCCCGAGCCGGCTGTCCGCCGCGGCGATCGTCGCCTCGATCTCGGCGGGGTGAAGGTTCTCGCCGCGGTGGATGATCAGGTCCTTGAGGCGGCCCGTGACGAACAGCTCGCCGCCGGCGAGGAAGCCGAGGTCGCCGGTATCGAGGAACCCGCCGGTGGCAACATGAGGGCCTGTGACCCGTATCTCGCCCTCCGCGCCGTCTGGAAGTACCTTGCCGGTCGCGGAATCGACGATGGTGACCGATCCGGCCGGGCTGCCGCAGCTCGCCTGCTCGCGTCCGCCGCCGATGATCCGCGTCTTGAGGCCCTGGCCCGGCGGGCCGCCGCTCACATAGACCGTCGCCTCGGCCAGGCCGTAGCAGGGGAGCAGCGCCCGCCGGTCGAAGCCGTGCGGCGCGAGCCGTTCGGCGAAGCGGCGGAGGACGGCAGGCCGGACCGGCTCCGCGCCGCAGAATGCCACCCGCCACGCCGAGAAATCGAGGCCGGCGAGCCTCTCCGGCCGCACCCGGGCGAGGCAGAGGGCGTAAGCGAAATCGGGGGCGCCGCTGATCGTGGCGCGGTGGCGGGCGACCGCCTCCAGCCACGCCAGCGGACGGCGGATGAACGAAAGCGGCTCCATCAGCAGGATCTCGGCGCCGCAATGCAAGGCGAGGAGGAGCTGGGCGACGAGACCCATGTCGTGGTGGAGCGGAAGCCAGCTGAGGATTCGGCTGTCCTCGCTTGCGCCGAAGCCGGACTGGAGCATGTCGAGGTTCGCGGCGAGGTTGCGCCGGGTGACGGCGACCCGCTTGGGCGCTCCGGTCGATCCGGACGTGTATTGCAGCAGCGCCGGTGAGTCCGGGTCAGGCGGCGGGAGGGCGCCCGGGTCGGCGGGCGACATTCCAAGCAAGGCGAGGGCGGGAAGGCGCTCGGCGAGCCGCCGGGAGGCTGGGCGGGTGTCGGCGATCGCGCTTGCGCCACTGTCGGCTAGTTTCGCCTCTATCCGCTCCAGCGTGGGGGGGGGAAGCGCCGGCGGCACCGGCTCCGCGACGCCGCCGCCGAT
>JAXDPA010000081.1:0-4458 GCA_034668685.1 Sphingomonadales bacterium
TCGGCGAGGGCGCGGACCAGATGCTCCTCGCGGAACGGCTTCTGAAGGCAGCCGATCGCGAGGTCGGGGAGCGGGAAGGCCGGGACGCGCGCGGTGGTGAACAGGCAGGCGACGCCGCGCTCGTGGAGCTTTGCGGCGACGCTGAAGCCGCTGGTGGCGTTGGCGAGCTGCAGGTCGACCAGCGCGAGGTCCGGCCGTTGCCCGTCGACCGCCGCGACCGCGCTGGCCGTATCGTCGGCGACCGCCGTCACCCGGTAGCGCGGATTGAGCTCGACGAGGCGCCGGAGCGTATCCGCCAGCAATGGCTCGTCCTCGACGATCAGGATGTTCAGCAAGCGGCCCTCCCCGACCTGGCGGTTGCGGCGAAGCTGCTCCGACGCGCGGCGCAAGGCCATGGCTGCAAAGGTTTTTTGCGCCGAACGATTCTCTTTCCGAGCCGAAACGAAAGCCGCTGGCGCTAGCGGCCCGAGACGCGGCTGGAAACGATTCCGCCCGCGGGCGGTCCTGGATCGAACATCAGCGGGATCTCGGTCATGTGGGCGGATTCGAAGGACAGGCGGTGGTCGACGAACAGCGGGATTCCGGCCGCCGCGCACTGGCGGCAGAAAGCGCTGTCCTCGCTGAGCGAATGGAGCGCGCCTTCGATGGGAGCGAAGTAAAAGATCGGCCAGACGCTCGAGCGCCCCTCGGCCAGCGCCTGGGCCTCCAGCCTGGCGAAAACTTCGGCGGCGACGAGGCAGAAGCCGAAGCCGAGGGCGTCGACCTGCTCGACCAGGCCGGCGCGGGCCTTTTCCGCATTGGTCCAGACCGGCTCGTAGCGATCCTCGCCGACCCGGCGCGCCACGGTCGGCAAGGCGTCGCCCTCGCCGCGCCGGCGGAAATTGAGGCCGACCACTTCCTTGCCCAGCGACAGGAGCCGGGCCAGCCCGTCGGCCGGGATATGATGGTCGACGTCGGCGAACAGCAGGAAGTCCGCGCCCCAGGCGAGCGCGTCGCGGGTGAGGACGTTGCGGTTGAAGCCGGTGTCGGCGGAGGAGGCCATGAACGGGCGGATCTCGGGGATCGTCCGTTCGCCGTCGCGCTCGACCCCGTTGGTCAGCGTCTCGATCAGGATGTTGAACGCGCTGAGGGCGAACCGCTTGGTGAGGCTGGAGTGGACGGGCATGCAGAGCGCGATCTTCATGGGCCGTCGCTAGCTCTTCTCCGGGCGGGGGAAAAGCCCGGGCTCAGCCGCGCGGCGCGCGGTCGGGCGCGCGCACCGTCTCGACGAGCAGGTCGAGCTGGGAAGTGCAGCCGGCGGCGATCAGGCTCGACGCCAGGTCCTGCAGGGCGGACGGCGTTCGGCCGAGCGCGCGGAAGGTGATCCGGGTCGGGTGCGTCCCGTCGGGCCGGGACAAGCGATAGCGGGCGCCGTCGGCGGGAATCAGGTCGGCCGGCCAGGCGGCGGTCGAGGCCCCGGCCTCGAAGACTGCGCGGCCGGAGGCGCCGTCGGACTCGCGGGTGACGGTCAGAGGAAGGGCCACATTCGTATCGCGGCGCCAGAGGGTGAGCGCGGCCGGATCGGCGAGGCAGAAGGTCTCGTCCTGGCCGATGTCGGCGTGCCAGAGGCTTGGCGGGCGGAGGAGGCCGCCTTCGACGCCGCGGACGGCGCCGATCCGGGCGCGGCGCTGAAGCGCGGGCTGGGCGGAAGCGACCTGCCGGGGGGCGGTGCCGGCGGTGAACGTGCCCGGGCCGCGCAGCATGCGCGTGCCGCGGCCGTCCAGCACCATCAATTGATCCGCCGCCTGCAGGGTCAGCCGCGCATTGTCGGGAAGCCTCTTGCCGGGCGGATAGCTGGCGGAGGAGGGACCGATCGAGCGGACGACGAGGATATCGGCGGCGGCCGCGGAGGCGGCGGCGAGCAGGGAAACGGCGGCAAGGCCGCGGACGAAGCTATTTGGACGCAAGGACAAAATGACCTCCGGGACCGGCGATCCGCAACCGATACACCATGTCGGCGAGCGCCGCATCCTCCGGTGATTCGGCGGCCACGGCGGCCAGCTCGGCGAGGGCCGCGGCGTCGCCGCCGTCGAAGCGGCGCCAGAGGCCGGCCAGGCGCCGCCGGCGCGCCGGATCCATTCGCGGCAGCGGCTCCCACACCTCGACCGGGGTCGCCCGCCCGACGAGGACGACGCGCCCGAGCGGGCGGAACAGGTCGAGGGTCGAGGCGGCCATCGCCTCCGCGCTGACGAGGACGGTCGAATGCAGCGCCTTGTTGGCGCCTTCCAGCCGGGACGCGGTGTTCATCCCGTCGCCGAGCGCGGTGTACTGGATCCGGCCCTCGCCGCCGAAATTGCCGACCACCGCCTCGCCGCAATGGAGGCCGACCCGGGTGCGGCCGACCGGCGGGAGGTCCGGCGCGGCGGCGCGGCGGAATTCCTCGCCCGCTTCGTACAGCGCGATCGCCGCGCGGACCGCCCGGTCGGCATCGTCGGGCCGGGCGATCGGCGCGCCCCAGAAGGCGACGACCGCGTCGCCGACGAACTTGTCGATCGTGCCGCCGTGGCGCAGCACGGTCTCGCTCATCAGGTCGAGATAGCGGTTGAGGAGCTGCGAGAGCCGCTCGGGCGCGATGGCGTGGCTGAGCCTGGTGAAGTCCTCGAGGTCGGTGAACAAGGCGAGGATCGTCCTCTTCTCGCCGGTCAGGGTCAGCCGGTCCGGGTCCTTGAGGATCTCGGCGGCGACGTCGCGCGGCAGGTATTTGCCGAGCGTCGCCTGGGCGAAGCGGCGCTGCTCCGAGCCCACCGCCCGCGCGGCGGTTCCGACGGCCCCGAACGCAACCGCCCAGCCGACCCCCCACCCGAAGGCCGGCAGGCCGAGCGTGTCGAGACCCCTCGACTGGAGCAGAAAGGGCAGCGCCGCGAACAGGAGCAGCTGCACCAGGAGCAGCCCGGCCAGCCGCCATCCGCGCGCCTCGACGAGGCTGCTCAGGCCGCCGGCGGCGACGACCCCCAAGGCGGCGAGCCACAGGGCCAGGCCGGCGATTTTCGGCGGGAGGCGGCCGTCGAGCTGTTGGGCGAGCATGTGGGCGTGGACCTCGATTCCCTTTATCCAGCCGCCGCTTCGCCGGCTCATCGGGGTTTCGTAATCGTCCTGGTCCTTGATGTTGCCCCCGATGAGCACGTAGCGGCCCTGGATCTGGTCCTTGAGCGCGGCGCCGAGCAGGGGCACGGTATCGATGCCGAAATTCGCGAAAACCGGCCGGTCGGCCTCCGCCGGCAGCCGATAGGCGATGCTTCGCGAATAATAAGCGAATTCGGGGTGCACCGGCCCCGCCATGGCGTTGGCCAGCTCGGGCGGCAGATTGCCCTTCTGCACCGGCCACCGCCGGGCGACGTCGTCCTCGAAATCGGGTTCGAGCTTGATGCTCGCCGGGCGCACGGCGGCCGTCCGGGCGGAACGCAGGAACGAACGCAGGAATTGCTGCTGCTCATATTCGATCTGGTCGGGATTCTCGCTTGCATCGGCATAAGCGAGGAAGGTCGGCGTGCGCATCCGCCTGAAGGTGGCGAGCAGCAAAGGGTCCTCGGCCTGCGGCTGGTCGAACAGGATGTCGATCCCGATCGCCTTGGGGTGGAGCGTGTCGAGCACCGCCAGGGTCTCGGCGAGCAGGCGCCGGTCGAGCGGCGAGCGCTTGCCGAGCTGGCGCAGGGTCTGGTCGTCATAGGTGACGAGGACGATGCGCGGATCCTGCGCCACCCGAGGGGCCGAGCGCACGAAGCGGATGTCGTAGAGCGCCCGCTCGGCGTCGCCGGTCAGCGGCAGCTCCCACGAGAAGCGCGCGGCGAGCAGGGCGAGCAGCAGGAAGGCGGCGGTGACGGCGAGCCGCGCCGGCCCGATCTGCCGCAGCGCCCGCCGAAGCCGCCGCCTCGCGCCTTCGTCGGCCATCAGGACGCGCCTGCCCGGACCGCCTGTGCCCAGGCCAGCTCGGCGAGCGGCTCGAGGCTGGCGGCCATGCGGTCGGCATGGGCGGAGGCGGCGGTGCCGCGCGCCAGCCGACCCTTGATTCCGTGGACGATGGCGGCGAGCCGGAACAGGTTGAACGCCATGTAGAAATCGAGGTCGGCAATAGCCTCGCGCCCGGTGCGGCGGCAGTAAGCCGCGACATAGTCCGCCTCCGAGGGGATGTTGAGCGCGGCAAGGTCGCGGCCGGCGAGGCCGGTCGAGGCCCCGGCCGGCATGCGATAGACCATGAGGTGATAGGTGAAGTCGGCGAGCGGGTGGCCCAGCGTCGACAGCTCCCAGTCGAGCACGGCGAGAACGCGCGGCTCAACGGGGTCGAAGATCATGTTGTCGCAGCGGAAGTCGCCGTGGATGATCCGCGCCTCTTCCTCCTCCCCGCCGGCCGGGATGTTGGCCGGAAGCCATTCGACCAGCCGGTCCATCGCGGCCACCCGGCCTGCCTCGACGTCGCCGAGA
>JAXDPA010000082.1:0-12185 GCA_034668685.1 Sphingomonadales bacterium
GAATCCGCGGATCGGCCGCCGCCCAGAAGCGCAATCTCTCTCGCGAACCGTCGTCGGACCCGTCGTCGAGGATGACGAACTCGAAATCGGCATGGCTCTGGCGAAGGATGCTGCTTACCGCGCCGTCGAGATAGGGCATGGCGTTCCGCGTCGGCATCACGACGCTGAGCGGAGGAGGAGTGGACAAGGAATGGAGCCTGACACGACGAACGATGGAGGGGCGCCTTTAAGGTCTGGGTGCGCAACCGGCAATGGCGGGGATTCCCGGCCGCATCGGCGCCGGCTTGCAGCGCCGGAATCCGGCACCTAGGGCGATCCGCGATGAGCCATGTCCTGACCGCCCCGGCGGCTGCCGCGTCCCCGGCCAGTCCCTCTCCAGGCCCCCTGGCTCGGCTTCGCGGGGCGCTTTGGGAGCTCAAGTTCAGGGTCCGCGTCCGGCTCGGGCGGGGAACGCTGCCGAACGCCCTGATCATCGGCGCTTCGAAAGGCGGGACGACCAGCGTTTACCGCTGGCTTTCGCGCCATCCGCAGGTCTGCCCTTCGCGGGTCAAGGAAGTCCGGTATTTCAACGGCCATTTCGAGCAGGGCCCGGCCTGGTACGCCGCGCAGTTCGAGCCGAAGCCGGGACAGACCGTGCTGATCGAGGCCTCGCCCAGCTATTTGTGGGATCCGGACGTGCCGGAACGGGTCCGCTCGCTTCTCGGCGAGCCGAAGCTGATCGTGCTGCTTCGCGAGCCGGTCGATCGGGCGTGGAGCCAATATTGGATGAAGGTCCGCCGCGGCGAGGAAGCGGGCTCGTTCGAAGAGGTCCTCCGGCGCGAGGCCGAACGGTTCGGCCCCGCCGGACAGATGCCTTCGGACGGTTCCGTTGCGAGGACAAGCTACGGCCGCCAATCCTATCTCGGCAAGGGCCTCTACGCCCCGCAGATCGAGCGCTGGCTGTCCGTCTTCCCGCGCCGCTGCTTCCACTTCATCCGGTCCGAGGACCTGTTCCGGGAGCCCGCCCAGGCCATGTCCGGGCTGCTGCGCTTCCTCGACCTGCCGCCGATGGACCTCAAGGGTCTCGAGCCTTTCAACACTGGCGCCTATCCGCCGCTCGATCCGGCCCTCCACAGCAAGCTCGCCGCCGTCTTCGCCGACTCCAATGCACGGGTGGAGCAACTCACCGGAATCCGCTGGCCGTAGGACGGCCTAGGGCCAGACAAATCTCCGCGTCCTCCGCGCCTCCGCGTGAGCAAAAAGGATTCTTCACGCGGAGGCGCGGAGGGCGCGGAGGAAGAGAGGAGGGCCGTTCCGGCCCAGGAGGAGCAGAGTGGGGGGCTTCTGTTGCCCGGCGCCCCCCGTGCCGCTGGTGTCCGCTTCTGTTGCCCGGTGCGGCCCGACCGCGCTTTTGTCCTTGGTAACTCAACCCGTGAGGGTCAGGTTACGCGGCAATCGCGAGTGCTACGTTATCGTTGGCACTTGTGTGATGGACCGTCGCGGTGGTCCATTCCGGGCGAAAGCTGCGCTTTTCAACACACGTCGATCCTGGTTCGGCCCCTCTAGCTGAGCCGCTCGGCCGGCACGCTTCATGCGTGCTGGCCAACCGGCTCAAATGGTGGAGCCGCCGGGTACTGCCCCCGGGTCCGCTGCGCCTATTGCACGCAACATTTTATCGCCATAGCCGGCTTGCACCGGCAGTCCCTATATAGGCGCCGGCGGCTTAATGTGAAGTGAGCGCCGCTTCGGCCTCGGCGCGGATCGCCGAGTGATGCGGCGCCCAGGCCTGCCAGACCGCCTCGGCCCAGGCGCGGGCGCGGGCGCCGTAATCCGGACCGCCCGCCGCTTCGATCAGCTCGGCCACGCCGGCACCGGTCGCGAGCGGCGGCGGCTCCAGCCAGGCATGGCTGCGCCCGTCGGCAAGGCGCTGCATCACCCGGGCCACGGCCGCTGCGTCGAGCCCGCGCTCCAGAGTCAGATAGAGTCCGGCAAGGTGGACCTGGACCGACTGGGCGCTGCGCCTTCCCGGAACGCCGGGATGCTGGGCGGTATAAGCGTCGACGGTGAGCCGGTGCCAGCGCATCAGCGGCGCATCGCCATATTCGAGCGCGAGCAGCGCGCCATATTCCGCCCAGCAGCCGGGCGAGGCGCCGATATAGGCGTGCGCCGGCTCCTCGATCCGCGGATAGAGGCGGCCGCAGCCGGGGCAGGGTTCGAGAGAAAGCGGGTCGGTCGTCATTGGCCGGATCTAGCCATTTCGGTGGCGATTCGCACTTGGCGTTCGCCGGAACCCGTTGCAGAGGCGGCCCGGACAGCCTACCTATCCGGCTAACACACCGGGAGGGGAATGAAATGACCCGCAGCCGCTTCGCCCTTTTGATGATCGCGCCCGTCGCCGCCGCCTCGCTCTCCGGCTGCGGGGTCAATTCGATTCCCACCGCCGAGGAGAATGCGAAGGCCAAATGGGCCGACGTTCAGGCCGCCTACCAGCGCCGCGCCAACCTCATCCCCAATCTCGTCTCGACGGTGAAGGGCGCGGCCGCCTCGGAGCAGACCATCCTCGTCGGCGTGACCCAGGCGCGGGCCGACGCCACAAAGATCCAGGTCACCGGCGACCAGCTCACCGACCCGGCGGCGATGCAGCGCTTCGCAGACGCGCAGAATCGCCTGACCTTGTCCCTCCAGCGCCTGCAGGAAGCCTATCCGCAGCTGCAGAGCCAGGGCAATTACAAGACGCTGATGGACCAGCTCGAAGGCACCGAGAACCGGATCAACATCAAGATCCAGGACTACAACCAGGCGGTGCAGGACTATAACACCACCATCCGCACCTTCCCGGCCGTGATCGGCGCCAAGGTGATCTACGGCTCCAAGCCGATGCAGACCTACCAGGCGACGACTCCGAACGCCGAGGTCGCTCCGACGGTGAGCTTCGACAACACGACCGGCCATTGAGCGCCCAGCGGGTGCGCCTCACCTTCGCTTTCCTGATCGCAGCGGTCCTCGCGGGCGGCGGGGGGACGGCGCCGGCCGCGGTCCGGCCGGAATGCGTCCACGTCCCGGCGCTGACCGGCCGGGTCGTCGACAAGGCGAACCTGCTGACGCCGGCAACCGAAGCCAGGATCACCGCGGAGCTCGCCGGCCTAGAGCGGCGCACAAGCGACCAGCTCGTGGTCGTGACCCTGCCCTCGCTCGACGGGCGCCCGATCGAGGAGGTTGGCCTCAATCTCGGCCGTTGCTGGGGCGTCGGGCAGAAGGGCCTCGACAACGGCGTGCTGCTGATCGTCGCGCGCAGCGATCGCAAGGTCAGGATCGAGGTCGGAACCGGGCTCGAGAATTTGCTGAAGGACGACGTGGCGGGGCAGGTCATCGGCGAGACGCTCGTCCCCGCCTTCCGGGAGGGCCGGTTCGACGAAGGCATCGAAGCGGGAGTCGCCCGGATCGAGGCGGTGCTGCTCAGCGACACCAAGCGGCCCCAGCGGCTGCCGCCGCCGGCAAGGAGCTGAACGCCATGCGCCGTCTCCTCCTCCTCTTCCTGTTGCTGGTCGCCGGCCTGGCCGCTCCGGCCTTCGCGCAGAATTTCCCCAAGCTGACCGGCCGGGTCGTCGACCAGGCCGATCTGCTGACGCCCGCGGACGAGGCGGCGCTCGATCAAAAGCTCGCGGGCCTGGAGCAGTCGACCAGCCGGCAGCTGGTGGTGGCGACCGTGCCGGACCTTCAGGGCTATCCGATCGAGGATTACGGCTACAAGCTCGGCCGGACCTGGGGGATCGGGCAGAAGGGCGTCAATAACGGCCTGATCCTCCTCGTCTCCAAGGGCGACCGGAAGGTCAGGATCGAGGTCGGCTACGGGCTCGAGCCGGTGATCACCGACGCCCTCTCGGGCGAGATCATCCGCGAGCAGATCACCCCCGCCTTCAAGCGCGGCGACTATGCCGGCGGAATCAACGCCGGGATCGACGCCCTGATGGCCCAGCTCCAGGCGCCGCCGGACCAGCAGGAGAAGAACGCGCTGGCCGCGGCCGAGCGGCACAAGAGGTCGTCGCACGGCAGCGGCTCCTTCTTCCCGCTCATCTTCTGGGCGATCATCCTCGTCTTCATGATCATCCCGGCGGCGGTCGGCCGGCGCCACGGCCGGCGCTGGGGCTCGGCCTGGCCGGTGGTCATCTGGGGCCCGGGCCTCGGCGGCAACAGCTGGGGCGGCGGCGGCGGAGGCTGGGGCGGCGGCGGTTTCGGCGGCGGCGGAGGCTTCGGCGGCTTCTCCGGCGGCGGCGGCTCGTTCGGCGGGGGAGGCGCATCGGGAGGATGGTGATGCTGAGCGAAGCGGACCGCGAGCGGGTCGCCGCCGCCGTCGCCAAGGCGGAAGCGGCGAGCGACGGCGAGATCGTCACCATCGTCGCGCCGAGATCCGACGCCTATCACGACGTGGCGCTCCATTATGCCGTGCTTCTGATGCTGCTCGTGCCCGTCTCGTTCGCGATCATGCCGCAGGCGTGGATCGACTGGGCGGTGGCGACCTTCCTCGGCTGGGGCGCCCAGCTCAGCCGGCCGCTCGCCATGACCTATTTGTTCGTCAAGCTGGCCGGCACCTATCTGTTCGTCTGGCTGGTCATGAAATGGATGCCGCTGAGGATGGCGCTGACGCCCAAGGGCACCAAGACCCGCCGGGTCCGCCGACGGGCGCTCGAGCTGTTCCACGTCACCACCGAGCAGCGGACCAAGGGGCGGACGGGCGTGCTGCTCTATCTGTCGGTGCTCGAGCGGCGGGCCGAGATCGTCGCCGACGAGGCGATCCATTCCAAGGTCGATCCGGGCGTGTGGGGCGAAGCGATGGCGGCGCTGATCGAGGAAGTGAAGGCCGGCCGGCCCGGCGAGGGCATGGCGCGGGCGGTCGAGAAGATCGGCGAGGTGCTCGCCGGGTGCCTGCCGCCCCAGGACGTGAACCCCAACGAGCTTCCCGACCGTTTGATCGAGCTATGAGCGAAGGCGACGAGGCGGCGAAGACCGTCTGGGAAGGCAAGTATCTCAAGGTCGCAAAGCAGGGGACGTGGGAATATGTCTCCCGCACCCGCGGCATCAATGCGGCGGTGATCCTGGCGATCGACGAAGGGCATGTGATCCTCATCGAGCAGTACCGCGTGCCGGTCGGCGCCCGCTGCGTCGAGCTTCCGGCCGGCCTGGTCGGCGACGAGACTGCCGGCGAGGCGATCGAGGCCGCCGCGATCCGCGAGCTCGAGGAGGAGACCGGCTACCACGCCGAGCGAATGGTCGATCTCGGCCGCTTCCAGTCCTCGCCGGGAATGACGTCGGAAGCCTTCACCCTGCTCCGCGCCGAAGGGCTGACCAGGGTCGGCGAAGGCGGCGGAATCGGCGCGCACGAGGATATCGAGGTGCACCGGGTCGCGCTTCAGGCGGTCTCCGCCTTCATCGAGGCAAAGCGGGCCCAAGGGGCGTCCGTCGATGTGAAGCTCCTTCTGCTGCTCGCTGCGCAGCTTTTGTAGCGACCAGTCCTCCCTGCGAGCGAAGCTCGTGGGGAGGGGGACCATGCGAAGCATGGTGGAGGGCCATGGGCGCCGTTTGCCCCTCCACCGCACTTCGTGCGGTCCCCCTCCCCATCGCCTTCGGCGACAGGGAGGACTGAGAAAGGTCTTAACCCTCCGTTAGCCATTATCGCATACACCCCGTTCACCATGTGGGGCAGGGCCCCGGCTTCTGGGGGGAGCCGGGGCTTTTCCTTGTCCGCGCCCGTAGCAGCCGAGCGTGTGCCTAACAGCTTGTTAACCCTTCCGAGCGAGAAGGAGCGAGAATTCAATCGACGGGTGGAACGACATGGCGGGTGCGCAGCAGGAGGTGAAGGTCGAGGGGCGGATCGGCCGGTTCGACGGCGACGGCGAGCTCGCCGCCTCGTGCCGCGAGATTGCCGGCCTGTTCGCCGACGAGGCGGTTCGGGTGGCGAAGCGCTTCTGGCACCATTTCGGCACGGCGCCCGAAGTCGCCAAGACCTTCGAAGGCGCCGAGCTCGACGAGGCGGTCGCCAGGATCCTCCCCTACATGGCCGCCAAATATGCCGACGTCGCCGGCCAGAAATGGGCCGACATGGTCGGCACCTTCGTCGCCGAGGCGAGCGCGGCCGGCGTTTCGCTGACCACCCTCCTCTCCTCGATCAACGCCGCGGCCGGCGAAGGCCATGTCGTGCTGGCCGAGAAGCTGGCCGGAGAGCCGGACCGTCAGGCGCGCCTCGCCCGCTGCCTCACCGCCTCGACTTTGCTCGAGGCCGACGTCTTCGCCGCCCATTTCGAGCTGATCCGCAGCCGCGCCGAGCGCGAGCGGCTCGCCGAGCGCGGCAGCCGCTTCAACCACGAGGTGGTCGGCGAGGTCGAGCGCACCGCGTCCGACAGCCGGATGCTCCGCGCCCAGGCGGCCGACGCCTCGGCCGCGGCGCGCGGAATGCTCGGCAAGACCAGCGAGGTCGCCGCGGCCGCCGAGCAATCTGCGGTGGCGATGCGCGAGGCCGCGCAGACCGCCGCCGGCCTGATCCGGGCGATCGAGGAGGCGCGCAGCGAGGTCGAGGTCGCCGCTGACGTCGCGACTCGGGCCGGCGGACAGGCCTCGGAGGCCGTGCAGGTCAGCCAGGCGCTGTCCGGCCACGTCCAGGCGATCGAATCGATCCTCTCGCTGATTCGCGAGATCGCCGGCCAGACCAATCTGCTCGCCCTCAACGCCACGATCGAGGCGGCTCGGGCGGGGGATGCCGGGCGCGGCTTCGCGGTCGTCGCCCAGGAGGTGAAGTCGCTGGCCAGCCAGACCGCCCGCGCCACCGACGACATCACCGCCAAGATCACCGCCATCCAGCAGGCGACTCGCCAGACGGTCGAGGCCAACGGCTCGATCGAGCGGACGGTCGAGGAGGTCCAGGCCTCGGCCACCCGCATCCGCGAGGCGATGGAGACCCAGGCGCGCACCGTCACGATGATCACCGCCGCGGTCGACGAGACCGCCCTCGCCGCCGATTCGATGTCGTCGACCATCGCCGCGATTCGCCAGGACACCGAGACGGTCGCCGACGAGATCGACGGCCTCACCCGCAATTTCGGGCTGGTCGACGAGCAGATGGCGCGGTTCAAGTCGAGCACCGCCGCCTTCGTGAAGACCTTCGCGGCCTGACGCTGGCCCGATTCGCGCCGGAAACTTGTGCGGCGCGGCGTCCTCGGCGATAAACAAGGCCGCATGGACCGCAAGAGCGTCGACCGGCTCACCGAGCAGCAGCGCATCTGCCTGCGCCACGTCTACGCGCACAAGACGTCCAAGGAGATCGCGCCGTTGCTCGGGATTGAGCCCGGCTCGGTCGACCAGCATATCAAGGCGGCGATGCGAATCCTCGGCGTCACCGACCGCCGAAGCGCCGCCTGCCTCCTCGCCGAGCATGAGAATCCGGAGCTCCGGCCATTGGTATACCAATCACCGGAGCTTGCCCCGGTCGTGGAATCCGCCAGTATCGGGGCGTCGATCGGCAGCGGACGAGGGCCTTACGGCGGGTGGTCCGGCTCAGCGATGCGGGAGGAGCAAAGATCCTTCCACGTGCTGTCCCGGGCAGGGGCTCCCACTCTTCCCCTGCCGATCGGCGACAACCGGCCAAGCGATCTCAATTGGATCGCGCGGCTGGCCTGGATCGCCGGAATTGCGATCGGCATCGCGGTGGCGTTCGGTGGCCTGGTTTCAGGCGTCGAGACGCTGGGCAGGCTCATCGGCCGGTAGTTCCAAAGCGACACGCAATTTTCTGCAGCCCGCGGGACCCCGTTCCGCGAGGAGGGGAGGTATTATGCTCAAGAAACGCCGCGACGCCGCGATGAAGGTTGCGGACCGCCTGTTCGCCGTCGAGGAAGCAATCGATTTGGCCCTCGCCCGCGCCGCCGAGCTCAACCAGACGATGGTGACGGCCCGCACGGAAGCGGAGCTTTCGGCGCTGGTCGGCCAGGAAGCTTTCGAGGTAGCCGCGGCTACCTTCGCCGCCCTCGCTCGCGCACGAGGCGAGATCGTCGAAACGCACAGGCGGCTAAGCAACACAAAGATTCAGGTGGGGCTGCGCACATTTGCGTTCGGTGACGAGGTTCCTAAGCCGGCGACGGGTGTCCTCGAGGATCGCCATCTCCATGCGGTGGCTTGACCAGATTTCAATCGATCTGAGCAGCGCGTGTTCTATAGCTTAGGAGTATGGTCACAAATGTCGGCTTCGACGCGGCTCTACTCGCTACCACCGGCTATGCGCTCTGGCGAGGAGGCTCACCGGAGCGGTGTACTGCCCTCGCTTTCATCGCGGCCGTCATCTTCACGCGAGTTGCTGTTTCCTCAGCCCAAAGCCGATTCTCGTCGGTCGAAGTCGGCATTTTCTGTGTCGATGTCGTCATGCTTTTTGGGCTCACGGCCATCGCGCTACGCGCAGAACGGTTTTGGACGCTGTGGGTAGCGGCGCTGCAACTAATTGGCGCGGCCGGACACGCGGTAAAGCTAGTCGATCCGACGCTGATTCGTTGGGCATACGCGTTCGCACTGGCCTTTTGGAGCTATCCCATGATGTTGGTCCTGGCGGTCGGCACATGGAATCACCAGAGGCGGCTGGCGCGCGACGGTGTCGACAAATCCTGGTCGAACTTCTCCGGCCGCTGGGGGTTGGGGCGGAGGCCTGGGCCGCCCGCCTCATAGCGCGATTCGGGTCGCTCGCCGCGGTGCTGGCGGCGGATCCCGGGGAGCAGGCGCGCATTCTCATCGATGGCGACGCGGCGGTGCGGCTGCTCGCGACGGTGCGGGGGGCGATGCTCCATGCGCTGCGCAGCGCCGCTTATGCCGGGCCGGTGCTCGCCGATTCGGGGGCGCTGATCGATTATCTCACGCTCGACATGGGGCGGCTCGCCACCGAGCGGCTGCGCGTCCTGTTCCTCAACGCGCGCAACCATTTGCTGTTCGACGAGACTCTCGCCGAAGGGTCGGTCAACGAGACGGCGGTGCATCCGCGCGAGATCGTTCGGCGGGCGCTGGAGGTGGGCGCCACCGCGATCATCCTCGTCCACAACCACCCTTCCGGCGACCCGACGCCGAGCGCCAGCGACGTCGAGGCGACGCGGCGGATCGCGATGGCCGCGGGGGCGCTCGACATCTGCATCCACGACCATGTGATCATCGCCGGCTCGGCCTGGACAAGCTTCCGGGCGCTCGGGCTGCTGCAATGAGTCGCGCCGCCCGCCCTGCAAAGCCGCAAAGAAATGCGTGCGCAATCCGCGAGAAGCGGTTAAAGCGGGGCAGGGGAAAGCTACGTGGTCCAGGAAGTCGATCGCTCGAACGTCGAGGCGGTGAACGAGGTTCTCCGGCAGACGATCGCGCGCGTCCGCGCCCTGACCGCGGCCATTTCCGGCGAGATCGGCGGGCTTCGCGCCGTGGCTGAGCGGCTTTACGACGAGCGCCGCCGCCGCGACGCCCGATTCCCGCCCGGACTGTTCGGCGAGCCGGCCTGGGACCTGCTTCTCGCCATGTTCGTCGCCTACGAGGACGGGCGCGACCTGACCTTGCCCGAAGCCTATGAGGCCGCGCGAATCGATCCGGCCGAGGGCCCCGCGCTGGTCGAGAAGCTGACCGCCGCGGGCCTCGTCACCGAGCGCCGCACCCGCCAGGACCGGAGGCGGATGGGGCTCGGCCTCACCGACCTCGCGATCGACCGACTCGTCGACTATTTCGCCGACGTGGCTTGAGGCTCCAGTCCTCCCTGTCGGCGAAGCCGATGGGGAGGGGGACCAGCCGAAGGCTGGTGGAGGGGCGTTTCTGAGTCAGCATAGCCCCTCCACCGCACTTCGTGCGGTCCCCCTCCCCATGCGCTTCGCGCACAGGGAGGACTGAGCCAGCTTCCCCTCTCCGCCCCGCGCCCCTAAGGGCGGGCGCCATGACACAGCTCAACATCCTCGTCACCGGCACCAGCCGGGGCATCGGCAAGGCGATCGCGGAGTCGCTCGCCGGACATAATGTCGTCGGGCATTCGAGCAGCGGCGGCGATGGGCGAATCGCGGCGGATCTCTCCCGGTCGGGCGCGGCCGAGGCGCTGTGGGGCGAGGCGCTCGAACGGCTCGGCGGGCGGATCGACGCGCTGGTCAACAATGCCGGCATCTTCGAGGCGAACCCGGTCGACTCGGCCGCCGAGGCCTGGGTGGCCGAGTGGGAGCGGACGATGCGGGTCAACCTCACCGCCTCGGCCGAGCTGTGCCGACTCGCCGTGCTCCATTTCCGCGAGCGCGATGGCGGCCGCATCGTCAACGTCGCCAGCCGCGCCGCCTATCGCGGCGATTCGCCGCAGCACTGGCATTATGCCGCCTCCAAGGCGGGCATGATCGGCATGACCAAGTCGATCGCCCGCGGCTATGCCGCGGACGGCATCCTCGCCTTCGCGGTCTGCCCCGGCTTCACCGCCTCGGAGATGATCGACGATTATATGTCGAGCCGGGGCGGGCAGCAGATCCTCGCCGACATCCCCCTGGGCCGGGTCGCGGCGGCGGCCGAGGTCGCGGAGACGGTGCGCTGGCTCGCGGTCGATGCGCCCGCCTCCGCCACCGGCGCGGTGATCGACGTCAACGGCGCCAGCTATGTGCGCTGAGCGATGAGCGACAGCTGGAAGGTCTCGCTGCCTTGCAGCCGGGCCGAGGCGGAGGGGCTGCGGGACGATATCAGCCCGCTCGCGCTGCTCGACGTGCCACCGGTGCTGATGACCTCGGAGGCCGACCCCTCGCGGCCCGAGGCATGGCGGCTCGACGCCTATTTCACCGACGCGCCGACGGCGGACATGCTGGCGCATCTCGCCGCCCTGGTGCCGAGCGCGGCGGGCGCCGCTCCGACGGTGGAGCGGATCGAGGACCGCGACTGGGTGACGATCAGCCAGGCCGGGCTCGAGCCGATCCGCGCGGGGCGCTTCTTCGTTCATACGCCGCAGCATCGCGGCGAGGCGCCGGCGGGCGCGATCGCGCTCGAGATCGACGCCGGCCGTGCGTTCGGCACCGGCCAGCACGAGACGACCAGCGGCTGCCTCGAGGCGATCAGCCGGATGAAGGACCAGGGCCTCGCCTTCGCCAACCTCCTCGACCTCGGCACCGGCACCGGCCTGCTCGCCTTCGCGGCGCTCCGGCTGTGGCCGGCGGCGCGGGCGGCGGCCTCGGACATCGACCCGGTGGCGATCGAGGTGACGGCGGAGAATGCCGCTGTGAACGGGGTGCGGCTAGGTCGCGCGCGGGGGCGGGTCGAGCTCGCCGTCGCCGCCGGGCTCGACCATGTACGCCTACGCGCGAGGGCGCCCTACGACCTCATCCTCGCCAACATCCTCGCCGGCCCGCTGGTCGCGCTCGCGCCCACGGTGGCCAAGGCGCTGGCGCCCGGCGGCCGCCTCGTCCTCGCAGGCCTGCTCGACAGCCAGGCCGGGAGCGTCGCTGCCGCCTACCGCCGCCACGGCCTGATGCTCACGGGGCGCGCGGACCGGGGAGGGTGGCCGACGCTGGTGATGCGCAAGCGAAGAGCCTTGGGCCGGCGGTGAGATTCCCCTCTCCCCTAGAGGGAGAGGGGAGGAGAAAGGCAACTCGTCGGTTGCGCTTTCCCGCCAATCATGCCACACGACTCGCAACCAGGAGGTTGCATGATGACGGACCGCATCGAGAAAAGCGTCGAGATCGCCGCGCCGGTCGAGCGGGTGTGGCGGGCGCTGACCGACCATGAGGAATTCGGCGCCTGGTTCCGGGTCAGGCTCGACCAGCCGTTCGCGCCGGGCGGGGAATCGACCGGGCATATCACCTATCCCGGTTACGAGCACATCCGCTGGACCGCCTGGATCGAGCGGATGGAGGCGCCGCGCCTCATCTCCTACCGCTGGCATCCCTATGCGATCGATCCGGAGGTCGATTATTCGGGCGAGCCGACGACCCTTGTCGAATTCCGGCTCGAGCCGATTGCGGGCGGCACCCGGCTCACCGTCACCGAGACCGGTTTCGACGCCCTCCCCGCCGCCCGCCGGCCCGACGCGCTCAGGATGAACGACAGCGGCTGGGCCGAGCAGATGCGCAACATCGCCGCTCATGTCCAAGGCTGAAGCCGCCACGGCGGTGTTCGCCGCCCTCGCCGATCCGACGCGCCTCCAGTTAGTGATGCGCCTCGGCGACGGTGGCGCCCGCTCGATCGCCACGCTC
>JAXDPA010000083.1:0-7244 GCA_034668685.1 Sphingomonadales bacterium
GCCTCGGCCCGCTGGCCCTTCTAGCCGCGCCACCGTCTCACCCTCAGCTCGAGGTCGGCATCCTTGCCGCCGAGGCCGCGCTCGGAGAGCAGCACGGCGACCTCGGCCGCCGTCTCGCCCCATCCCCGGGCCTCGGCCTCGATCAGCATATGCGCGAGGCGCGGCGGCACCGGCAGGGCCGCGATCGCCCGCCCGTGCGCGGTCGGCCGGCCGTCCGGCGTCAGCGCGCCGAGGGAGGTCAGCCGCCTGCGCGCTTCTTCTACCGCCGCGGCGGACGGCGGGTCGAGCCAGCGAAGCTCGCGCGGATCCGCGATGCCCCACAGCGCGCAGTCGAGGAGCAGAGCCGAGAGGTCCGCCTCGAGGATCTCCGGCGGGTCGAAGCGCGGCAGGCTCGCCGTCGCCGCTTCCTCCCACAGGCGGTAGACGATCCCGGGCCCCTGGCGCCCGGCCCGGCCCGCGCGCTGGGTGACGGCGGCCTGGCTGGCGCGCTCGGTGACGAGCCGGGTGATCCCGGCGGCCCGGTCGTAGCGGGGGCGGCGGGCGAGGCCGCTGTCGACCACCACGCGGACCCCGTCGAGGGTGAGGCTGGTCTCGGCGATCGACGTCGCCAGCACGACCTTGCGCGTTCCGGGCGGTGGCGCGGCGATCGCGGCGCGCTGCTCGCGCGGCTCGAGGCTGCCGTGGAGACGGTGGAGATCGGCGCCGGGGGGCAGCGGCGCGATCCTTTCGGCGGTGCGCTCGATCTCGGCCACTCCGGGAAGGAAGGCGAGCAGGCTCCCTTCCGTCTCCGCGAGGGCGCGGCGGATGGCGGCGGCCATCTCGTCCTCGATCCTCGTTTCCGCCGAGCGGCCGAGGTGGCGAATCGCGACCGGATGCGAACGCCCCTCGCTCTCGATCACCGGGCCGCCGCCCATCAGCGCGGCGAAGCGCGCGCCGTCGAGGGTGGCCGACATCGCCAGCAGCCTGAGGTCCGGCCTGAGCGCCGCCTGCGCGTCGAGCGCAAGGGCGAGGCCGAAATCGCTGTCGAGGCTGCGCTCGTGCACCTCGTCGAACAGCACGGCGGAGATTCCGGCGAGCTCCGGATCGGCCTGGATCCGGCTCCGGAAGATGCCTTCGGTGAGGACGAGGATGCGGGTACGAGACGAGCGCTTCGTGTCGAGCCTCGTGGCATAGCCGATCGTCTCCCCTACCCGCTCGCCCGCCAGCTCGGCCATCCTCTCGGCGGCGGCGCGGGCGGCGAGCCGGCGCGGCGAGAGGAGGAGGATTTCACCGGCGCACCAGGGCTCGGCGAGCAGGGCCGGGGCGACGGCAGTCGTCTTGCCCGCGCCCGGCGGCGCGACGAGCACGGCATTGCTCCTCTCCCGCAACGCGGCGAGCAGGTCGGGGAGGACCGAAAGAATGGGGAGGTCCGTCATTGCGAGCGTAGCGAAGCAATCCAGTCCTGCGGAGGCGCACGGCTGGATTGCCGCGTCGCTTCGCTCCTCGCAATGACGGGCTTTCTTCGAGCCCCTCAATAAGCCCGCGAGATGGCGAATTCGACGGCTTCGGTGAGCGCCGCCTTGGCGTTGCCGGCCGGGAAGCCGCCGAGGGCGTCGATGGCGCGCTGGGCATAGGTGCGGGCGCGGTGGAGGGTGTCGTCGAGCGCGCCGCTGTCGCGCAGCAACCGGGTCGCGTGGGCGAGGTCGTCGTCGCCGTTGCGGCCGCCCTCGATCGCCTCGCGCCAGAAGCGGCGGTCGGCCTCCGAGCCGCGAGCGAAAGAGAGGATCACCGGGAGGGTGACCTTGCCGTCGCGGAAATCGTCGCCGGCGTCCTTGCCCATCGTGGCGCCGTCCGAGGCATAATCGATCGCGTCGTCGACGAGCTGGAAGGCGATGCCGAGATTGCGTCCGTAGCAGTCCAGCGCCTGCTCGACCGCTTCGTCGCGCTCGGCCACCACCGCGGCGATGCGGCACGCGGCGGCGAACAGGGCGGCCGTCTTGGCGCTGATGATACCGAGATAATGGTCTTCGCCGGTCTCGATCCGCCGCTGGGCGGTGAGCTGGTCGACCTCCCCTTCGGCGATCACGGCGGAAGCGCGCGAGAGGATCCGGAGCGCCCTGAGGCTCCCGTCCTCGACCATCAGCTCGAAGCTTCGCGAGAACAGGAAGTCGCCGACCAGCACGCTCGCCGGATTGCCCCAGATGATGTTGGCCGTGCGCCGGCCGCGCCTGAGGCCCGAGCCGTCGACGACGTCGTCGTGGAGCAAGGTGGCGGTATGGATGAACTCGACCGCCGCGGCGAGCTTGTGGTGGCGCGAGCCGGGATAGTCGAGCAGCCGCGCGCAGGCGAGGGTCAGCATCGGCCGCATCCGCTTGCCGCCGCCGGCGATGAGGTGGCCGGCCAGCTCGGGGATCAGGGCCACCGGGCTCTGCATCCGCTCGAGGATCACGGCGTTGACGTGATTGAGATCGGCCGCGACCAGCTGGATCATCGAATCGAGCGAAGGCGTCCGCGCCGGGCCGAGCGTGTGGAGGGTGGCGCTCATGTCGGGCCTCTGCGACGGAGGACGGAGAAAGGCAAGGATGGGTTTTGGGAATAGCTTGACGAGGTTTCGGATGTTCCACGTCGGAACATGGACGTGCGTGCTTGCCGGCTTTGTAGCGGTGGCTCCCGCGGCAGCGCCGGCGACGAATGACGGGCATGATCGGCGTGCGGACTGCTTCTCGGTCTCCGGCTTGCTGGAAGAGGTGCTGCCCGACCTGATCCACGCAGGCGACGTCGTCGTGCAAGAGCCGATGGGCATCCCCGTCGACATCTTCGCCCCGGCGGCGGGGGCCCACGGGACTCCGCGCAGGCTCACGGCCGAGAGCGTCTTCTGGAAGAAGGCCTTCGCGCGGGGATAGAGCCTTCGCCAGAGCTGGTGTCCGACTGGCTGGCGGTACAGCAATATAGCGCAACGGCCTGCGCGGGCGCCCTGCTGGCGCGCCGAAGGATCGGCGTGCAACCGCATTCCTGGAGTCCGGGGGCAGCCAGGCGTCGAGTCGTGCTGATAGGCTATCCGGCCTTCGACCGGTCCGGCCGCGACGCGCTGCTTTATGTCATGCAAGGCGGCCCGTATCTGACGGGCGAAGCGACACTGCTTCGTTACGCCAAGGCTGGCCGGCATTGGAAGGAGGTGGCGCGCGTCTATCTCGGCTCGAGCTGAGCGTACGGCGATCGGAGCGACGCGGCGTCTCGAAGGGGCTCAATTGCCCAACGGCAGCTTGAGCCTTGCGAGCAGGCCGCCCAAATCCTCGCTCTCCTCGAGGTGGATCGAGCCGCCGTAGATTTGCGCGACGTCGCGGACGATGGCGAGGCCGAGGCCGGTGCCGGGCTTGCCGGTGTCCAGCCGGGCGCCGCGGTCGAAGATTGAGGTGCGCTCTTCCTCGGGAATGCCCCGCCCGTCGTCCTCCACCTCGATCTCGACGCATTCGGGCGTGGTCTTGACGGTCACGAAGACCCGGCCGCCGCCATATTTGGCGGCGTTCTCGATGAGGTTGCCGAGCATCTCGTCGAGGTCCTGGCGCTCCACCCGGACCGATGCCGCCTTGTCGCCGGCGAGATCGACGGTGACGTTCTCGTAGAGGCGGCTTACCGCCCGTTCGACCGCCTCGAGCGACGGCCAGACCTGGGCGCGCGCCTGGGCCGAGGCGCGGCGGCCGATGGCGCGGGCGCGGGCGAGATGATGGTCGACCTGGCGGCGCATCGTCGTCGCCTCGCGGCAGACGGTATCGGCGAGGTCGGGGGCCCGGGCGGTGGCCGCGTTGGTGATCACCGTGAGCGGGGTCTTGAGCGCATGGGCGAGATTGCCGGCATGGCGCCGAGCCTCCTCGGCCTGGGTCTCGTTATGCTCGAGCAAAGCGTTCAATTCCTCGGTCAGCGGCTCGATCTCGCGCGGGAAGCGCTCGTCGATCCGCGCCTTGGCGCCGGAGCGGATGGCGGCGATCGAGCGGCGAACGCGCCGGAGCGGCCAAAGGCCGTACAGGGCCTGGAGGATGGCGAGGATGACGAGGCCGAGGCCGAGGACCCCGAACGAGCGGATCAGGGTCCAGCGAAGAACCGTGATCTGATCGTCGAGCCCTTCCCGGTTCTCCGCGACCTGGAAACGCCAGCGGATCGTCGAGCCGGGCAATTGCACGTCGCGCTCCTCTATCCTCAATTTCTTCTCGCCGAACTCCGTGCTGTCATAGGTGTGCGCCTGGAAATCGGTGTGCGAGCCGCTGACCTTCAGCGCCCGATCCCACAGCGAGCGCGAGCGGAACGGCTCGTGGCCGCGGCCGCTGATCTGGAAGTAAATGCCCGAATTGGGCTCGAGGAAACCCTGGTTGGCGGGCGGGCGATTGAGGAAGAGCTCGCCGTCGGGGCCGACCTCGGCGGAGGCGATCAAGGCGGTCAGAACGTCTTCCAGCTGGGCGTCGAAGGCGTGGGTGATGGCCGTGGTAAGCACCCGGTCGAGCGCATAGCCGCCGACTCCGAGCAGGATGAGGATCCACAAGACCGAGATGCCGATCACCCGGCTGGCCAGCGACCCGGCGGGCGGGCGGCGGCGGCGCGGCGGTGGGAGGCTCGCCTTCAGCTTCATGCCTGAAGTCATTCCCGCGATGGCGGGAGTCCCTGCCGCGCCGGCGCAGGCGCCTCGGGACGCGCCCCGATCAAGCCCGCGGCTCTTCCAGCGAATAGCCGAGGCCGCGGATCGTGGTGATGACGTCCGGGCCGAGCTTCTTGCGGATGCGGGTGACGAAGACCTCGATCGTGTTCGAATCGCGGTCGAAATCCTGGTCGTAGATATGCTCGATCAGCTCGGTGCGGCTGACCACCTTGCCCTTGTGGTGCATCAGGTAGGACAGAAGCTTGTACTCCTGCGCGGTCAGCTTCACCGGCTCGCCGTCGAGGGTGACCTTGCCCGAGCGGGTGTCGAGCCGGACGTCGCCGGCGGTGAGCTCGGACGAGGCGTTGCCCGAGGCGCGGCGGATGAGGGCCCGAAGGCGGGCGATCAGCTCCTCGGTCTGGAACGGCTTGGCGAGATAATCGTCGGCGCCGGCGTCGAGGCCGGCGACCTTGTCGGACCAGCTGTCGCGGGCGGTGAGGACGAGCACGGGGACGGCGATCCCTTCCTTGCGCCAGCGGTCGAGCACGGTGAGGCCGTCCACCTCCGGGAGGCCGAGATCGAGGATGATCGCGTCGTAGCTCTCGGTCGAGCCGAGATAATGGCCGTCCTCGCCGTCGGTGGCGAGGTCGACCGCATAGCCCGCGCCCTCGAGCGTGGCGCGCAGCTGGCGGCCGAGATTGGGTTCGTCCTCGACGATCAGGACCCGCATCGAACATCCCCTGTATGGTCAAGCCGGCGTCGGCTTATCCTTTGAACCGCCGCCAATGCCAATGGTTTCATGCCGGGAACGAGTCGCGGCTAGAAGCCGGAACGGCCGAGGATCTCGCCGGTGCGGGCGTCGATATCGATCCACACGACCTGAGGCCCGCGCATGAACTTGAGGCGGTAACGGCCCGAGAAAGCATCAAGCTCCGGCCCCAGATAGGTGAAACCCTGCATGCGCGGGACGATCCGCTCCTCGAGGTCGCGCAGCGGCATGAAGCGCCCGGCCCGGCGGCCGCGGAAGGCCTCGTCCTGCTCCCGCTCGTGCGGACGCGCATCGGCGAGGGCGCCGGTGAGGACGACGCCGAGGGCGGCGGCAAAGGGAAGGATGTGCTTCATATGGATTTTCTGACTGGCTCCTTCAGGCGCGATAGGGACGGCCCATTGAATAGGCCATGAATGCCTTTCCGTCTCGTCCATCGGCCCTTTTCGCTTGGAACCGCGGCGCCGCCATGCTGTTGGCGGCTTCGCGAGACGAGGAGGCTTGGGTGCGCAAGGCGGCGGCATTGGCGATCGTGGCGGGGCTGGCGGGCTGCGCGCCCAGGCCCGCGCCGCAGGCCGCGCCGCCGCCGGCGCCGGCCGTAGCGAGCGCACCGGAGCTGCCGCCCGCCCCTCCCCAGGCGCCGGACTGGCGCGACCTGCCGCTCAGCGCCGGCGACTGGGCGTATTCGGCCGCTCCGGAAGGAAGCCGCGCCCTGTTCGGCGGCGGCGTCTTCACCGTGCGCTGCGACCCGACGCAGCACCGGATCGAGCTCACCCGAATCGCCGCCGGCGCTGGCACCATGACCGTCACCACCTCCTACGGCACGCGCAGCCTCCCGCTCGCGGCCGAAGGCATGGCGCGGCTTGCGGCGACGGACCCGCTGTTCGACCAGATGGCGTTCAGCCGCGGCCGCTTCACGATCGAGGTCGAGGGGCTCGAGCGCCTGGTCGTCCCCGCCTGGCCGGAGCCGGCGCGGGTCGTCGAGGATTGCCGCGCCTAGGGCGCTCGGCGGTCGGATCGCCCTGTCTCCGTTCGGGCTGAGCTTGTCGAAGCCCTTTCCTTCTTATGGAACAAGAAGGAAGGCCCTTCGACGAGCTCAGGGCGAACGGGTGGAGGCGATTCAATCTACTTTCCCAGCGTTCTAGCGCTTGCGCGGCGCGCCGAGCTGGTCGGCGATGTGGTTCGCGAAGGCTTCGGCCAATCGTTCGCGAATGCCGGTGCCGCGGGTGAGCTGGCCGAGCAGGCCGGGATGGGCGTTGTCGACGGTGACGTAGAAGATGGCGAGGATCGCGTCGCTCGCGCGGTCGTGGACGATGACCTGCCCGGCGAGGCGGTCGGTGCGGCCGAGCGCCGACAAAGCGAGGCCGGGCACTCGCAGCTCATCCATCTCGACGACCAGGCGGACGGGGCGACCCTGGGTCAGGCCGCGGGCTCGCGCGACGCCCTGCACCATCTCGGTGAACATGCGCGCGAACGGGAGAGCGGCGCGGCCTTCCGGCGGGTCGCGGCCGGCCACGCGCCCGGCGAGGCGCGCGTCGGCGGCGGCGAGCGCGCGCTGCAGATCCGGGCGGAGGGTCAGCTCGACGCCGTCCACGGCGGCCGCGCCGCGCAACGTGGCGGGCGGCGGCTGCATCATGTCGATCGCTTTGGGCCCGCAGCCGGCAAGCGCGAAGAGGGCGGCGAGGAAGAGAAGCCGCATGTTCAAACCCGCAAATCGAAAGGGGGAGGCGCGCGGCGCGAAGAGAGGAATCCTAGCGGCGAAAAAAATGAAAACAAGCCTTGCACCGCGATTCGCGATGATTCATCCTCGCTTTGCCATCAACAAGCGAAAGGAGGTGATCCGATGTCTCATGGTTCAGCAGAGAGGTCGGT
>JAXDPA010000084.1:0-21772 GCA_034668685.1 Sphingomonadales bacterium
TTTGCTCGGTGCGCGATCTGTAGCTGGTCGAAGACCATGACGGGATCATCGAGCTGCCCGCCGACGCGCCGGTCGGCGCCGCCTTCGCGCCCTGGGCGGGGCTCGACGACCCGGTGATCGAGGTCGCGGTGACCCCCAACAGGCAGGATTGCATGGGCGTCCACGGCATCGCCCGCGACCTCGCCGCCGCCGGCCTCGGCAGCCTGAAGCCGGTCGCGGTGAAGGAGATCGCGGGCGCCTTCCCCTGCCCGGTCGAGATTCGCACCGACGATCCCGAGGGCTGCCCGGCTTTCTTCGGCCGGGCAATCCGCGGCGTGCGCAACGGCCCGTCGCCGCAATGGCTGCGGCAGCGGCTGAAGGCGGTCGGCCAGAGGCCGATCAGCGCGCTCGTCGACATGACCAACTACATCACGCTCTCCTACGGGCGGCCGCTGCACGTCTACGACCTCGCCAGGCTGAAGGGCCCGGTCGTCGCCCGCCGCGCCCGCGACGGCGAGCAAGTGCTGGCGCTCAACGGCAAGACCTATTCGCTCGATCCGACCATGACCGTGATCGCCGACGATTCGGGCGTCCACGACATCGGCGGGATCATGGGGGGCGAGCATTCGGGAGTCACCGAGGCGACCACCGACATCCTGATCGAATGCGCCTATTTCGACCCGGAGCGGATCGCCTTGACCGGTCAGAAGCTCGGCATCGTATCGGACGCGAGGGCCCGCTTCGAGCGGGGCGTCGACCCCGCCTTCGTCGAGACCGGGCTCGCTTTGGCGACGGCGATGGCGATCGAGCTGGCGGGAGGCGAGGCTTCGGAGACCGTCCGCGCCGGCGCGCCGCCCGATCCCGACAAGGTCGTCCGCTACCGGCCGGCTCGGACGCTTGCGCTCGCCGGCGTCGACGTGCCGGCAGCGCGCCAGAAGGACATTCTGGGCCGCCTCGGCTTCGGCGTGGAGGAAGGCGCGGCCTGGCGGGTGTCGGTGCCTTCGTGGCGGCGCGACGTGGACGGCGAGGCCGACCTGGTCGAGGAGGTCGCCCGAATCCACGGCTATGACAATGTGCCGGCGACCCCGCTTCCGCGCGCGCCGGGTGTCGCCCGCCCCACGGCGACGGCCGAGCAGCTGGTCGAGCGCAAGGCGCGGCGGATGGCCGCGGCGCGCGGGCTCAACGAGGCGGTGACGTGGAGCTTCGTCTCGGAGGCCGAGGCGGCGCCGTTCGGAGGCTCGGCCTGGGTGCTCGACAACCCGATCAGCGAGGATTTGAAGGCGATGCGCCCGTCGCTGCTGCCCGGCCTGCTCTCGGCGGCGGCGCGCAATTTCGCGCGCGGCGCCGCCGGCGTCAGGCTGTTCGAGCTCGGCCGCCGCTATCTGGCCGACGGCGAGCGCCCGACCCTGGGCCTGGTCCTCGCCGGCGAGCAAGCGGGCCGCGACTGGCGGAGCGGCAAGGCGCGCGGCTTCGACGCCTTTGACGCCAAGGCGGAAGCCCTCAACATTCTCGAGGCGGCCGGCGCCCCGGTCGGCAATCTGCAGGCGCTGGACGGCGCCTCCGCCGTCTACCATCCGGGCCGCTCCGCCCGTCTCTGCCTCGGGCCCAAGACCGTCCTCGCCGAGTTCGGCGAGCTCCACCCAGCGACCCTCAGGACATTCGACCTGGAGGGGCCGGCGGTGGCCGCGGAAATCTATCTCGACGCTCTGCCGCCGAGGCGGGCAGGCGGCCACCGGCGCGACGCCTACGCGCCCCCGGCCCTCCAGGCGGTGAGGCGCGACTTCGCCTTCCTGGTGCCCTCGGACACGACGGCCGACCTGCTTCTGCGCGCGGTGCGCGGCGCCGACCGCCAGACGATCGCCGAGGTGCGGCTGTTCGACGTCTTCACCGGGCCGGGGGTGGCCGAAGGCGAGAAGTCGCTCGCCCTCGAAGTCACCCTGCAGCCGGGTGACAAGAGCTTCACCGACGAGGAATTGAAGGCGATCTCCGAGCGGATCGTCGCCGCCGCCGCCAAGGCCGGTGCCCGCCTCCGCGACTGAGCGCGGCGAAGCGGCGGTCCGCGCCGCCTTCGCCACCCAGGCCGGCTGGTGCGACAAGGCCGGCGCGCCGTTCACCGCCTTGCTCTGCCGGCTGCTCGGCGAGCGGATCGACCGAACCACCGCGCTCGGCCGCCGGATCCTCGACTGGCCCGGCGATGCCGACGCTTTCGGCGACGCGCTTCCCCTCCGCCTCTGCGGCGGCCTCCACGCACAAGCGAGGAGCGGCTCGGCGCCCCGGCTGGCGGCGCTCTATCCGCCCGCGCCGTTGCCGGACGCGGAGCCCCTGTGGGACGCCCTTCGGCCGCTGCTCGGCGGACCGGCCTTGCTGCCCTGGCTCGACAGCCCGCCGCAGACCAACGAGGTCGGCCGCTCGGCGGTTCTGATGAGCGGCCTGCTCGAGATCGCCGCGACTTTCGAGCGGCCGGTCGAGCTGCTCGAGCTCGGCGCCAGCGCCGGCCTCAACCTGCTGCTCGATTCTCATGCCTATCGTCTCGGCGGCCTGGAGACGGGCGATCCGGCCTCGCCGCTTCGGCTGGAGCCGGAATGGAAGGGTCCGCCGCCGCCGGAGGCGAAGGTCGAGGTCGTTCGCCGGCGCGGCGTCGACCTCAACCCGCTCGACCCGCGGCGCGACCGCGAGCGCCTCGTCGCCTATGTCTGGCCCGAGCAGGAGGCTCGGCTCGCCCGGCTGCAGGCCGCGCTCGCCATCGCCGCCGCCCACCCGCCGCCGGTCGATCGCGGCGATGCGGCCGAATGGCTCGAGGCGCGGCTCGCCGAGCCTCCGCGGACCGGCGTGACGAGGGTCGTCTTCCATTCGGTCGCGTTCCACTATTTCCCGCCGGCGACCCAGGCGAGGATCGCGGCGCTGATGGAGGATTCGGGCGCGAGAGCGTGCGTCTCGGCGCCGCTCGCCTGGCTTCGCTACGAGGCCGACCCCGACGACCGCTTCGCTCTGCGCCTGCGCCTGTGGCCCGACGGGGAGGACCGCCTGCTCGCCTTCACCCATCCGCACGGCGCCAGTATCAGGTGGCTGGAGCGTCCAGCGCGTTGATCGCGGCGTGGACCCGCGCCTCCACCTCGCGGCGGGGAAGGCCGGGCGGGATCGGTTCGCCGAAGCGCATGGTCACGACGCCCGGCGTCTTGACGAAGCTCCGCCTCGGCCACAACCGGCCGCTGTCGAGCGCGAGGGGCACTACCGGCAGGCCGAGCGCGCGGTAGAGACCGGCGAAGCCCGGCTGCAGCGGCGGAGTCTCGCCGGGGGCGACCCGAGTGCCTTCGGGGAAGATCACCACCGGCCGTCCCTCGGCGCGCGCCTCGGCGCCTTCCTTCATCATCCGCCGGAGCGCCGCGGCGCCGCCCGACCGGTCGACCGCGATCATGCCGTAGCGGGTGGCGAGCCAGCCCCAGACCGGGATCCGGGCCAGCTCGCGCTTCATCACGATCCGCGGCGCGCCGAGCACGACGACGAGATCGAGCGTCTCGAACATCGCCTGGTGCTTGGCCGCGACGAGCACCGCCCCTCGGGGAACCTCCCCCTCGATGTGGGCGCGGATGCCGAGCAGGCCGGCGGCGCAGGCGCGGTGGAATGCGGCCCAGGCGTTGGCCACGGCGCGGACTCCGCGGCGCCCGAAGGGCAGCGCGACTGCCCCCGCGGCCACGAAGAGGACGGTCGCGGCGTAGAAGACGAGGGCGAAGAGCAGCGACCGTGCGAGGCGCATCTAGAGCCCGACGAAGACGGCGGCGCGGCGCAGCAGATATTTGTTATATTCCACGAACAGCTGGCGGAAGCTGGGGCTGCTCTCGACCGCGTCGCCGGCGAGGGTGACTCCGTCGGGAAGCTGGCGGGAAAGCTCGAAGCGGGCGCGGCGCATGTGCCAGTCGGTGGTCACGAGCCGCACCGTCCTGAAGCCGCGGCGCTTCACCCACTGCGCGACCTCGTCGGCATTGGACCGCGTATCGACCGATTCCCGGCCGAGGTCGACGCAGCAGCGGAATTGCGCCGCGCGGTCGGGATATTGGGCGGCGAGGTCGATCGGGCGGACCGTCCGCGCGACTCCGGAGACGAGCAGGCGCTTCGCCTTGCCGGCGGCGAGGAGGTCGAGACCGCGCTCGATCCGTCCCGGAGCGCCGGTCAGGACGACGATCGCGTCGGTCGGCTGGTCGCCGGCCGGACGCGGCAGGGCGACCGCGAACAGGGCATAGCCGAGGAGGTAGAGGAGGGCGCCAAAGGCGAGGATGCGGGCGATCACAACATCCGCCCCAAGGCGCGAAGGATGGCGGCGCGCGCCACCAGCATCGCCAGCAGGATTCCGAAGACCGGCAGGGCGACGAGCAGCAGCCAGGCGGCCGGCGGGATCTCGGCCGAGCCGAGCAGATCCGAGCCGAGCGCGGCGACCCGGCCGCCGATCAGCAGCAGCACCGCGGCCGCGGCGGCCAGGCCGACGCCGCCGCCGAACGCGGCGTCGAGGGCGATCCGGCGCTGGAACAGCCGGGCGACCTGGACGTCGGTCGCGCCCATCAGGTGAAGCACCTCGATCGTGGCGCGGTGGGTGTCCAGCGCAGCGCGGGCGGCGAGGACGACGGTGGCGGCGGTCGCGCCGATCATCAGCAGGACCAAGGCGACGGCGAGCCATTGCAGCGCCCGCATCAGCCGCCCGAGCGGCGCCAGCCACTGGCCGTTGTCGTCGACCCGGGCGGCGGGGGCGACCGCCTCGACCGCCGCGCGCAGCCGGTCGAGCTGGGCGTAGGCGGCGGGGCTCAGGTCGACGTCGATCATCGCCGGCACGGGTATGTCGCCGCCGAGCCCGCCCTCGCCGAGCCACGGCGCGAGCAGCCGCGCCATCTCCGCATCGCCGATCCGGCGCACGCCCTCGACCCCGGGCTGGCGCTCGAGCAGCGCCACGACGGCGCGCGCCTCCGCCTCGCGCCGGTCCGGATTGGCCTCGACGATCTGCACCGTCGCGCGGTTGCCGACATCGGCGCTGAGGCTCCGGGCGGCGCTGCCGAGGCCGAAACCGGCGGCGGCGGCGAGCAGGGTCAGGAACATCATGATCGCCAGCACCCAGGGCATCGGTCCGGCGAGCCGTCCCTCGGGAAGCAGCCGGGCGTCGGCGGCGCCGGGCCTTCTCGCGCCCGCCTTCATGCGCCGGCACTCCCGATTTCCGGCCGGCGCGGCGGGTGGCGCAGGGCGCCGGTGGGATCGAGCAGCTCGCCGCGGTCGAGCCGAAGCATCTCCGAGCGGCCGATCGACGAGATGAGGTGGAGATCGTGGGTCGCGACGACCACCGTCGTGCCGAGCTTGTTCAACCCATCGAACAGATGGAGCAGGCGCTTGGCCATTTCCGGGTCGACGTTGCCGGTGGGCTCGTCGGCGACGAGCAATTCGGGGCGGGCGATGACGGCGCGGGCGATGGCGACGCGCTGCTGCTCGCCGCCCGACAGGGTCGCCGGCCGGGCCGTCGCCCGGTGGCCGAGGCCGACCCAGGCGAGCATCTCCTTGACCGGCCCCTCGAGATCGCGGTCCGGAACGCCGGCGACGCGGAGCGGCAGAGCGACATTGTCGTAGGCGGAGAGGTGGGGGACCAGGCGGAAATCCTGGAAGACCACGCCGATGCGGCGGCGGAAGCCCGGCAGCCGCTTCCTCGGCATGGTGACGATATCCTCGCCGAACAGGCGGATGAGGCCGCGGCTGGGCCTTTGGGCGAGGTAGAGGAGCTTCAGGAGCGAGGTCTTGCCGGCCCCGGACGGGCCGGTGAGGAAGTAGAATCCGCCCTCGCGCAAGGAGAAGCTCAAGTCCGACAGCGTCTCGGCGCCGGTCCCGTAGCGCAGGCCGACATTGTCGAAATGGACGATCGTTCCGCTCGTGCTCAGTTACGCCTCCGCCGGGTCGCGCCGCTCGGCCCTCAATGGCATGGGCGGCGGCGGCGCGTAAACCTGTCACAGCCGAAGCTTGCATGGCGCGGCTCGAATGTGCTTGGTCTTGCTGACGAAGTTAACGAGGCGTCTTGTAGCCGATGATCCTCAGCTGTCCTGCCTGCAACACTCGCTATGCGGTGCCGGACAGCGCGATCGGCGCCGCCGGACGGCAGGTGCGCTGCGCCTCGTGCCGCCACAGCTGGTTCCAGCCGCCCCCACCACCCCGCGCCGCCGCGCCGCCGCCGCCCGATCCGGCCGAGGAGCGCGCGCCGCCCTCGTTCGTCGCGCCGCGGCACGCGCCGCCTCCGCCCCCCGCTCCGCCGCCACCGCCTCCGGCCGTGCCGGAAGCGGCGCGCCGGGCGCCGTCGAGCGCCATCCTCGGCCCGGCGCCCGCCGAGGAGCCGCAGGATTTCGACGCCTTCGCGCACGAGCCGCCGTTCCGGCCGCGGCGCAACCCGGCGCGGATGTGGACGACGGTCGCCGTCGCCGCCGCCCTGCTGATGCTCGCCGCCACCGCCGCAATCTCCTGGTTCGGAGTGCCGAGCTTCGGCGGCAGCCTGGCGCTGATCGGCGAGGGCACGCCGCTCGGGATCACCGGCACCGCGTCCCGCCAGCCGCTGGAGAGCGGCAACAGCGTGCTCAACGTCAGCGGCCGGATCTGGAACCCGACCCGTACCGTCCAGCATGTCCCGTCGATCCGCGCCGAGCTTCGCGACGCTGCCGGCAGGACGGTCTACGCCTGGTCGATCTCGCCGCCGGTCTCCGAGCTGCAGCCGGGGCAGAGCGCGACGATCAACAGCGCGGAAGTGGACGTGCCGGCGGCGGCGAAGCGGCTCCACCTCGGCTTCGGCCCGGCGGCCTGAGGCGAAGCGGGGGGGCGGTGCGGATCGGAATCCTGACCGGCGGCGGCGACGTTCCCGGGCTCAACCCCTGCATCCGCTCGATCACGCTGTCCGCCGACGATCTCGGCTGGCAGGTGACCGGTTTCCGCCGCGGCTGGGAGGGCGTGCTCGCCATCGAACCGGGCGAGTCGGCGACGATCGCCGCCAACAGCCTCCCGCTCACCCGCGAGGGCGTGCGGGGGATCGACCGGATGGGTGGGACCATCCTCCACACCTCGCGCACCGACCCGCGCACCCTGCAAGCCGGCGACAGGACGGCCCATGTGCTCGAAGTGCTGGGAGCGCTCGGCATCGACGCGATGGTGACCCTGGGCGGCGACGGGACGCTGCGTTTCTCCGCCCACCTCTCGGCGCAGGGCTTCCCGGTCGTCTCGATCCCCAAGACGATGGACAACGACGTCTTCGGCACCGATTATTGCATCGGCTTCTCGACCGCGGTCAGCCGCTCGGTCGAGGCGATCAACGCGCTTCGAACGACCGTCGAGAGCCACGAGCGGATCGGCGTGATCGAATTGTTCGGGCGGCGCAGCGGCGAGACCGCGTTGCTCGCAGGCTTCCTCGCCCAGGTCGACCGGACCGTCATCGCCGAGGTGCCGGCCGATCTCGACCTCCTGCTGCCCCTGCTCGATGAGGACAAGAGGAGCAATCCCGGCTGCTACGCGATGTGCGTGATCTCGGAAGGCGCGACGATCCGGGGCGAGGCGGAGGACGGCGCCGATCTCTCCAAGCCGGCGAGCCAGCGGGGCGCGCTCGGCATCGGCCAGCGGCTCGGCCGGGCGATCACCGCGCGGCTCGGCAGCGGCGTGGTGATCCAGGAACTCGCCTATCTGATGCGGGCCGGCGAGCCGGACGCGATGGACCGGATGGTCGGCCTCGCCTTCGGCGGCCTCGCCGTCCAGCTGCTGGCGCGCGGCGAAGCCGGCCGGATGGTGACCCTGACCGGCGGCAATTACGATCATGTCGCAATCGACACCCTGCTCCAGGGCAAGAAGTCCGTCGACGTCGCCGGCCTCTACGACCCGGCCGCCTACCGCGCCAAGCTGATGCGCGTCGAAGGCATGCCGATGTTCTTGTATTGAGGTGGGGACAGTCACTTTTCCGCACGGCGGCGACAGCATGACTCCATCGTGCGGAAAAGTGACTGTCCCCGTGGTTGCGCGTTACCCGACCCTTTGCTAGACGCCCCGCTCCTGCCAGCGCCGGGCTTCTCCGGCGGGTTTCACGTGCGGTCGTGGCGGAACTGGTAGACGCGCAGCGTTGAGGTCGCTGTGGCCGAAAGGCCGTGGAAGTTCGAGTCTTCTCGACCGCACCACATCGCGCCGACTAGAGATCATCCGGGGGATGATCTCGGGTGCGATCACGGTTAAGGCATCGTCCGGGGGACGATGCCAGCGTCACGTCCCCGCGAAGGGGGACCATGCCGACAGCGCCGGATCGTCGTCGCCCCTTCGGCTTCTGGATCTGCCTGGCGCTCGTCGTCGGCAACATGATCGGCTCGGGCGTCTATTTGCTGCCGGCGAGCCTTGCGCCGTTCGGCTGGGCCGGCGTGTTCGGATGGCTTTTCACGATCGGCGGCGCGATGTGCCTTGCGGTGGTCTTCGCCCGGCTGGCCGGGGCCTTCCCTGAGGCGGGCGGGCCCTATGCCTATGGCCGCGAGGCATTCGGGCCGTTCGTCGGCTTCGTCGTCGCCTGGACCTATTGGGTGTCGCTGTGGATCGGCAACGTCGCGGTCGCGACCGGCGTCGTGGCGCCGCTCGGAACGCTCCTCCCCTTCGTCTCCGCGCACAGCGTCTGGTGGACGCTCGCCGTGCTTTGGCTGCTGACCTTGGTGAACTGCCTCGGTGCGAAGCTCGCGGGCGGCCTTCAGGTCGCGGCGACCGCGCTCAAGTTCCTGCCGCTCGCCGCCGTCATCCTGCTCGCCGCGATCGTTCTCGCGCGGCAGGGCACCGCGGTGTTGCCGCCGCTCCGCCCCGAGCATCTCGCTTTCTCCGGGGCGAGCGGCATCGGCGCGGCGGCGACCCTGACCCTGTGGAGCTTCCTCGGCCTCGAATCGGCGACAATTCCGGCGGAGAAGGTCGAGAATCCCCGGAAAGCCATCGGCCGGGCGACCGTTGCGGGAACGGCGGTGACCGGGCTCGTCTATCTGTTCGCCTGCTCGGCGCCGGCGCTGCTTCTGCCGGTCGACGAGGCTTCGCGCTCAGGCGCCCCGCTCGCCGACTTCGTGGCCTTGCACTGGGGCCCGGCGGCAGGGGCGATCCTCGCCTTGTTCGCCGCGATCACCGCCTTCGGGGCTTTGAACGGCTGGATCCTGGTCCAGGGCGAGATGCCCTGGGCGATGGCGAGCGACGGGGTGCTGCCGCGGTGGCTGGCGGGGCTCTCGAAGCGCGGCACGCCGGTCCGGGCCTATGTCGTCACCAGCGGGCTGATCACCGCGGTGCTTCTGCTCAACGCCGCCCGAAGCGCGACCGACCTGTTCAAATTCCTGATCCTGCTCGCCACCACCGCCTCGCTGGTCGCCTATCTGGTCTGCTCGCTCGCCGCGATCGTGCTGCCGGCGCGGCGGCGCATGGCGAGCGACTATCTGCTCATAGCCGCAGCCGCGCTCGGAACGGCTTATTCGGCGTGGGCGATCTGGGGTGCCGGAGCCGAGGCGAATTTGTGGGGCCTCGGCCTTATGGCCAGCGGGGTGCCCATCTTCCTCGTCATGCGCCTGAAACAAGCCGCACCGGCGTGAGTTGTAGGGCCGGTCCAGGGGAAGTATGCCGTCATGACGCAAGAGGAGCGGATCGACATGTCCGAGCGCGAGTGGCGCGAGAAGCTCTCGCCGGAACAATATCACGTGCTCCGCGAGGCGGGGACCGAGCCGCCGTTCAGCGGCCGTTATGTCGACAATCACGAATCCGGCGAATATCGCTGCGCCGGCTGCGGCGAGTTGCTGTTCGACAGCAATGCTAAGTTCGACAGCGGCAGCGGCTGGCCCAGCTTCACCCAGCCGGCCGGCCCGGCGATCAGCGAGCATAGCGACGCGAGCCACGGCATGCGTCGGGTCGAAGTGCGCTGCGCCCGCTGCGACGGCCATCTCGGCCACGTCTTCCCCGACGGCCCCGGCCCGACCGGCCTGCGCTATTGCATCAACAGCGCCGCGCTCGATTTCGAGCCGAAGAGCGAGGGGTGATTTCCGCGCGCTTGTAGGGCGACTCGTCTGGCCCTAGGCTGGGGCCGATGGCCAGTGACGCTTCTCCCCGGTCGCCGCTCAAGCGGTGGACGATCGGCGCCCTCAAGGTCGGTTTTTATTCGTCGCTGCTGGCGCTGGTCGCGTTGATCGTCGCGGTCGCGGTGGCGATGAACGAGCTCCCCGATTATTCCGAGTTGGTCAACCGCAACAAGCTGGGCCAGATGATCCGGGTCCACGCCGCCGACGGATCGGTGCTGGTCGCGCTCGGCCCGAGCTTCGGCGACTGGCTGCAATATGACGAGATCCCGCAGGTGATGAAGGACGCGATGGTGTCGGTCGAGGACCGCCGCTTCCGAAGCCATATCGGAGTCGATCCGATCGGCCTCGCCCGCGCCTTCAGCATCCGGGTCACCAAGGGCCGATGGACCCAGGGCGGCTCGACCATCACCCAGCAGCTCGCCCGCAACATCTTCCTGACCAACAACCGCACCTTCGGCCGCAAGTTCAAGGAGGGGATACTCGCCCTCGCGCTCGAGCGGCGGTTCAGCAAGGACCAGATTCTCGAACTGTACCTCAACCGCGTCTATTTCGGCGGCGGCGCCTACGGCATCGACGCCGCGTCGCGGAAGTTCTTCGGACATTCGGCGCGGACCCTCAATCTTTCGGAAGCGGCGATCATCGCCGGCCTGGTCAAGGCGCCGTCCAACTATGCGCCGAGCGCCGACGCCGAGGCCGCCAAGGGCCGCGCCTCCGTCGTCATCAAGCTGATGCAGGAGGCGGGCAAGATCACTCCGGAGGAAGCGGCCAACGCGGCGCCGGCGCAGGTCGGAATCGTTCCGACGCCGAGGCAGAACAGCGTCCGCTACTTCACCGACTGGGTACTTCCCCAGCTCGACACGCTGATCGACGAGACGGTCCAGCCGATCGAGGTCTGGACGACGCTCGATCCCAACATGCAGAAGCTCGCCGACCAGGTGATCAACGCCGACACGCCGGCCGGCGCCCAGGGCGCCCTGGTCGCCCTCGACCGCGACGGCGCGGTCCGGGCGATGATCGGCGGACGAGACTATGTGAACTCGATCTACAACCGCGCCACCCAGGCGGCACGCCAGCCCGGCTCCGCCTTCAAGCTGTTCGTCTACCTCGCCGCGCTCGAGGCGGGGCACAAGCCGGACGACATGGTCCCGGCCGACCCGATCAACATCAACGGCTGGAGCCCGCGCAACAACGGCCACGTCATCACCGGTCCGATCAGCCTTCGCCAGGCCTTCGCCCAATCGATCAACACCGTCTCGGTTCGGCTTGGGCAGGAGGTCGGCTTCTCGACCGTCGCCGACATGGCGCAGCGGCTCGGCATAACCACCAAGGTCGTCACCCACCCCTCGATGGCGCTCGGCAGCTCGGAGGTGCGGCTGATCGACATGACCCGCGCCTTCGCCTCGGTCTCGGCCAAGGGCGAGGCGGTGGTTCCCTACGGCATCAAGCGGGTGACGACCTCCAAGGGCGAACTGCTCTACCAGCAGCAGCCGCCCGGCAACCGAATGCTGTTCACGCCATGGATCGCCGCGGAGATGACCGACCTCATGCAGACGGCGGTTCTGAGCGGCACCGGAGTCGCGGCTCAGATCGGCCGCCCCGTCGCCGGCAAGACCGGCACGACGACGCTGAACAAGGACGGCTGGTTCCTCGGTTTCTCGAGCGGCCTCACCACCGGCGTGTGGATGGGCCGCGACGACAACAAGATCGTTCCTGGGCTTCAGGGCGGGCGGGCGCCGGCGCGCGCGTTCCACGATTTCATGATCCGCGCCGTCGCCAACCGGCCGGTCGAGAATTTCGAGACCGAGGTGAAGCCGCCCACCTGGCAGCCGGAGCCCGACGACGAGGCCTGGTACGGCGGGGCCGACAACGGCCAGCAGCAGTTCGTCGACCCCGACGGCAATCCGTTGCCGTCAAGCGGCGGGGTCCCGCCCGAAGACCAAGATGAGGACGCGCCGCGCGCCCGCGATCAGGCCGCGCCGCCGCCCGAACAGCGGCCCGATCAGCGGCCGGATCAGGCGCCCGATCGGCTCGACCGCAGCTGGCTCGACCGGGCGATCAACGGCGAACGGCCGCGGCGCGAGCCGGGTCCGTCGCGCCGCCCACCGGTGGCGCCGCCCGCGCCGGCGCCGCGTCCCTCACCTGGAGGCGATGCGATGGAGCCCCGCGCCGTGACGGCGCAGCCATAAGCGCGCGCGGCGCGCGTCGGCGCCGGCGAGCCGTTCGACCAAGGCATGGAATTCCGGCCCGTGGTGCATGTGCACCCGGTGGGCCACCTCGTGGGCGACGGTGGCGCGGCGGACGAAATCCGGGGCGAGGATCAGTCGCCAGCTATAGCGAATCGCGCCCGAGGCCGAGCAGCTGCCCCAGCGCGACACCGGATCGCCGATACCGACCCGGCTTACCGCGACTCCGGCCAAAGCGGCGAACTCGCCGGTCTCCAGCGACAGGAGATCGAGCGCCTCGCGCTTCAGCCAGCGGACCATCCGCGCTTCGAGATTCTCGGGCGGGCCGCCGACCAGCAGCCGGCCGTCGCGCGCGACCACGGCGCGTCCCCGCTCGGCCGTCCACTCCACGCGATGCGGCTCGCCTCGGAACGGCACGATCGCCCCGGCGGCGATTCGCTCCGCCGCCTGGACTTCGAGCAACTGCTTCTCGATCCATGCGCGATGGCCGGACGCCCATTCGAGCGCCCGGCGGCGCGAGGCGCGGCGTGGGATGGTGAGAACGATCTCGCCGGTGCGCCGGTCGACCCGCAGGCGCATCACCCGGGCGCGGGCGGAGACGTTGAGCCTCAGCGCGGCGCTGCGGCCTCCGGCCTCGAAGATGAGCTCAGAGCTCACGGTCGACCAGGTGGAATTCGAGGTCGCCCGCCTCGCCCTCGCTGATCGTCCAGCCGCGCACCGAAATGCCGGCGCGGTGGACCGATTCCGGATCGCCGGAGATCAGGGGGTGCCAGTCGAACAGAGGCTTGCCCTCGGCGCGCAGGCGATAGGCGCAGGTCTTCGGCAGCCAGGTCATGCGGGCGACATTGTTGGCGGTGAGGCGGATGCAATCGGGCACGAAGGCGCGGCGGCCGCGATAGTTGGTGCAGCGCGCGCTGTGGGTGTCGAGCAGCTTGCAGGCGACCTCGGTGGCGTGGATCTCGCCGGTGTCGGCATCCTCGAGCTTGTGCAGGCAGCATTTCCCGCAGCCGTCGCACAGCTTTTCCCATTCGCCGCGGTCGAGCTCGGCGAGCGGCTTCTCCCAGAAGCTCATCGGACCCACCGCTCGAGCGTGCGTTCGATGCCCTCGACGCCCTGATCGTCGGGCAGAAGAGCGACCGGCTTGCCGTCCGGCCCCATCAGGATCTCGGCGCGGCTGTGGTTGACGTTGTAGCCGCCGCCCGGCTGCGCCGCTCCCTTCTCGGACCAGACCGCATATTCCTTCGAGACCCTGGCGATCTCGGCCGGCGGGCCGGTGAGGCCGATCATCCTCGGATGGAAGTTGGCGACATAGTCCTTCATCACCGCGGGCGTATCGCGCTCGGGGTCGACGCTGACGAAGATCGGCACGACCTTCTCCGCCCGCGCCTTGTCCTTGGCCTCGAACGCCTTGAGGCCCTTGCCGATGGCGGCGAGGTCGGTCGGACAGACGTCCGGGCAGTGGGTGAAGCCGAAATACATGATCCGATAACGGCCGGCGAAGTCGCGGTCGCTGACCTGTCGCCCGTCCTGATCGATGAGGGTGAACGGCCCGCCGATCGCGGCGCCGGCGAGCGGCGGCTCGCCTCCGCCGGGCGAGCAGGCGGCGACCGCGAGGGCCAAAGGCAGCAAGGGGCGGAATTTGAAGCGTTCGTTCATGGCGCAGGCAGGTCCCTCTTGCTATAGGGACGCTTCCAAGTCGAGATTGGGGTAGGCAAGTGTTGAAAGCTTTCGGCCGCGCTTTCGCGGTATCGGTCGCCCTGATGGCGGCGGCGGCGCCCGCCGGCGCGCAGCAATATTCGGAAGGCTACACCTTCATCAAGGCGGTGAAGGACCGCGACGCGACGAAGGTCACCAGCATGGTCGCCGTCCCGGGCACCACCGTGATCAACGCCAAGGACCAGGATTCGGGGGAGGCCGCGCTCCACATCCTGACCCGCGCCCGCGATTATACCTGGGTCTCCTTCATGCTCGGCAAGAAGGCCAACCCCAACATCCAGAACCGGATCGGGGAAACCCCGCTGAGCCTCGCCGCGCAGATCGGCTGGGCCGAGGGGGCCGAGCTGCTGCTCGCCCACGGCGCCAATGTCGATCTCGCCAACAGCCGCGGCGAAACTCCGCTGATCATGGCGGTCCACACCCGCGATGCCGCCATGGTGCGCCTGCTCCTCACCTACGGGGCCAACCCGACCAAGGCTGACCATACGGCGGGCATGTCGGCGCTCGATTACGCGCGCCAGGACAATCGCGCCGTGCCCATCCTGAGGCTGCTCGAAAGCGTGCTGACCGCGGCACCGCGGCCGGCCGCAGGGCCCAAGCTCTAGGCGAAGGCCGCCAGCGCCGGATCGAGCCCGCCGACCAGGCGGCGCGCGGCGCGGCGGGCGAAGCGCAGGGTCTCCGCCTTGCGGCGCGCCGGAGCGAGCTTCCTCACCGGCGCCTCGCGGATCACCGCCGCCTCGTAGCGGTCGGCGACGAGCAGGCCGCACAAATGAGGGTGGAAGCTTTCCTCCTCGAAGGGCGAAAGGTCGAAGGCCGCCGGCACCGCCCAGAAGAAGCGGTCGCAATAATCGAGATAGTCGATCCACTTGCCGTCGCCCATCAGGTCGGCGCGCGAGACCTTGATCTCGACGATGGTGATGATTCCGCTCGAATCGATCGCCATCATGTCCGCCCGCCGGCCGTTGGGCAGCGGCACCTCGCACAGGGCGAACACGTCCTGGTTGAAGAACAGCCGGGTCACCCCTCGCGCCACGTCCTGCGCGGCGAGGGGCGCGTCGGCGAAGCAGAGCCGGGGACTCGAAAGACTCGGGGAGGCGGCCATCCAGCCAGGCTAGAATGAATCGGGAACGGAGGAAAGCCTCAGCGGTAGAAGACGTGGTTACCGATCGCGGCCACCCGGGTCACGCCGCGCCAGCCCGGCGAGACCGAGCGGGCGTGGAAGAAGAGCGCCTTGCCCGCCGGACTCTCGACATGGCCGTCGCGTGCGGCGCGGGCGACCGAGAGCGCGGTGCGCCAAGCGGCCGAGCCCCGCGCGATCGCCGGGAAATGGCCGCCCCGGACGAACGAGAATTGACCACGCTGCTTGACCACGCCGCAGGCGGTGGTCGGGAAGCGGCCCGAGCGGGTCCGGTTGAGGATCACCCGGGCGACGCCCAGCTGCCCCTTGAGCGGCTCGCCCTTCGCCTCGAAATAGACCGCGCCGGCCAGGCATTCGAGCTCAGGATCCAGGGTGCGCGCAGTGGGTTGCGCGGCGATCGCGTCGGCAAGGGTCGGCGCTGCCTCGGTGGCCGGTTGAGCCGGCTCGAGAGCCGGCGCCGGAGCTGGGAGAGCGGCTTCGGGAAGGGTCTGGACCACCGCCGGCACAGTCACGGCCGGCGCATCGATCTGCCAGGCCAGGGACGGCGTGGCGTGGAAGGTGATGCCGAGGATCGGCACCGTCACAGCCGCGGCAAAGGCCGCAGCCCGGTAAAATCGCAACATTCAACTTCTGATCAGTGCGGCCGGCTCGTCCACGCTGGAAGCCTCGTAAAAAGGGGCGGCTTCCCCGACTGCCTTCCGTCTCGCGCGTCCGCCCCCTCCGATACCCCGGCCGGGCGGCTCCCCGCTGCTCGCAAAATCGCTTAGCCGGCGGCTAGGTGTTGCGGTGCAGCAGAGTCAATCGAACCCGGTCATTTCAGCGGCGAACCGTTCGGCTGACGGGACGTCCAGTTCCAAAACCCACAAATCCGGGTCGAATCGCCTCCGCCGGGCGATGAGTGCCGGAACTTCCCCAGCCTCTCCCGTCGAACGCCCCCAGGCATAGCGCCCGTCTGGCTGCAGCAGCCGCTCCAGGATTCGGGGATCGGCGCCCCGCTCGGTGAGAATCAGCAGGATCGACCCGGCCGTCTCGTCCCCTCTCGAGAGGACCGCGGCGAAGCCGCCCTCGGCCTCGGCCTTGCGGATCAGCGCAGACACCAGGACCGAGCTCGCGACCCGCGGATCCATCAGGGCGTCGCGCTGTAGCCGGAGAGGCTGGAGAGCGGGATCTGCGAGCGCATGAACGTGCCCGTTCCCCTTGCGGCCTCCTCGCCGGACGAATCGATCAGGCGCGCCTCGCCGACGAAGACCCGGCGGCGGCCGCTCGCCCATCGCCCCTCCGCCACGGCCTCGCCGGCGCGCAGGGGCTTGGTGAAGAGCAGGTTGAAAGCGGTGGTCAGCAGGAAGCGGTCGGTGACCAGGCTGTTGCAGGCATAGAAAGCCGCATCGTCCATCATCTTGAAATAGAGCGTGCCGTGGGCGGCGCCGGCGGCATGGAACATCGTCTCCCGCACCTCGAACCGGATTCGCGCGTAACCTTCCTCGACGATCTCGAGCGCCGATTCGAAATGGCCGTTGACCGGCGCGGCGCGGTAGAGCGATTCGAGCGCCCGGAAATGGGCCGCCTCGCCGGCGCAGCCTGAGCCGTCAGGCGGCATTGCGGCTTTCGAGGCCGACCAGCAAGGCGAACAAAGCGTCGCGGGAGCGGGCGCCGCGCAGCTTGGCGACGGTGCTCCGGTCCCTGAGCACCCGGCTGACGCCGGCCAGCGCCTTCAAATGGTCGGCGCCGGCGTCGGGCGGCGACAGGATCAGGAAGACCAGATCGACCGGCAATCCGTCGACCGAATGGAAGTCGACCGGCGACGAGAGCCGGGCAAAATAGCCGAACACCCGGTCGAGCCCATCGAGCTTGGCATGAGGGATGGCGGCGCCACCGCCGAATCCGGTCGAGCCGACCTTCTCGCGGTCAGCCAGCGCGGCGGCGATCGCCTTCGCCGTCAGCCCGGTCTTGCGCGCGGCGGCGGTGGCGAGCTGCTGGAACAGCGCCTTCTTGTTGGCGACGGAGAGGTTGGCTTCAACCCTGTCCACATCGAGGATTTCGGATAATTCGCTCATCGCTCCACCGATGGAGGCGCCGCGCGCCTCCTTTCGCACCAGGTTCGGGAATGAGGCGGCTGGCGCGCCGCCCGCTCGCTGTCTCAGCCCTGGCCTCGTCGATGGGCCGGGCCTTCGGCGACCTCGAGCGCCTCGCCCGGCGGCAGAGCATGGTGATCCTTCCGCCTGCGATTGTGGCGGCGCAGCTGCTTCTCGACCTTGTCGGCGGTCGCGTCGAAGGCGGCGTGGGCGTCGGCGGCGCGGTCGGTGGCCTTGAGGACCAGGCCCTGGGGCGCATAGGCGACCACTTCGCAGGTGAAGCCGTGGTCGTGCGGGCCCTTGCCGAACGTCACCTGCGCGGAAACGATTCGGGAGCCGTATTTGTCCGCCATCGCGCCGAGCTTGGCGGCCACGCTCGCGCGCAGGGCCTCGCCGGTTTCGAGCTGGTGACCAGAGACCCTGACGTCCATGAAGCTCTCCAAATGATCGGCGCGCGATGTGGTGCCGCCGGGCGGCGGCGTCAACCGCGGGCGTCGAGACGGGTCCAGATCGGATCGGTTAGAGTCGCCAGGAATTCGGCATGGGCGGCGAGTTCCTCCTCGCTCGGCGCGTGCGGGCGCGGCGACCGGATCTCGATCGTGATCCGCAAGGGATCGGCCTCGGCAAGCTCCGCGCCGATCGGCTCGGCGACGATTTGGTCGAGCCCGAAGCCGATCTGCCGGCCGCCGGTCAGTTCGACATAGCATTGGGCGAGGAGCTGCGCGTCGATCAGCGCGCCGTGCTTGATTCTCAGGCTGCGGTCCACTCCGAAGCGGGTGCAGAGAGCGTCGAGGCTGTGCTTGGCTCCGGGGTGCCGCGCTCGGGCGAGCTGGAGCGTATCGACCATCCGGCTGAGGCAGACGAGCGGGCGGCCGCAATTGTTCAGCTCGTGATTGAGGAAGCCGAAATCGAAGCTGGCATTGTGGGCGACCAAGGGGCAGTCACCGAGAAAGTCGATGAGCTCCTCGGCGCGCTCGTGAAAGCGCGGCTTGTCGGCCAGGAAGACGTCGGACAGGCCGTGGACCGCCTCCGCGCCCGACGGCATCGGCCGGTCCGGATTGAAATAAGCGTGGAAATGCCGGCCGGTCTCGACCCGGTTGACCAGCTCGACGCAGCCGATCTCGACCATTCGGTCGCCGGCGAGCGGGCTGAGGCCGGTGGTCTCGGTATCGAACACGATTTCGCGCATGGCCCACCTATGAATCGGGGCGCGGCGCGAGACAAGCGAGGATGCGGCGAACCGCTTGTCGTGTTTTCTCGATCGGGCCGGCGGTGGAGATGACGAAATCGGCCCGCGCGCGCTTCTCGGCATCGGGCATCTGGCGGGCGAGGATCCGCTCGAATTTCTCTTCGCTCATGCCCGGCCGGGCGAGCACGCGCTCGCGCTGGACGTCGGCCGGCGCGGAGACGACGGCGATCTTGTCGACCCCGCTCCAGCCGCGCGCCTCGAACAGCAGCGGGATGTCGAGGACGACGACCGGCGCGTCGGCATGCGCGGCGAGGAATGCCTCGCGTTCCCGACCGACCGCCGGATGGACGAGCGATTCGAGCATCCTCAGCGCCTCCGGCTCGGCCAGGACCCGCTCGGCGAGAGCGCCGCGCCTGACGCCTTCGCGGCCGGTGGTGCCGGGAAATTGCCGCTCGATCTCGGCGACCAGCACACCCTCCGGGCCCTGCAGCCGGTGCACAGCGGCGTCGGCGTCGAACACCGGTACACCCTCCTCGGCGAACAGGCGAGCGACGGTGGACTTGCCCATGCCGATCGATCCGGTAAGGCCGAGCCGGATCATCGCGCGAGAAGGTCCATCAGGTCGCCATCATAGTGCCGCGGCGCCCGCGCGCCGAAAAAGCGCTCGAATGACGCAGCGGCTTGCCCGACCAGCATCTCAAGCCCGATCGCGACCCGAAGCGAAAGCTCCCGGGCGCGCTTGATAAGCTCGGTCTCAAGCGGCGAGTAGACCATGTCGAAGACAATGGCATGATCTCTAAGGTCGCTCATCGTCTCGAGGATCGACTCAGGCATGGGAGGAAATCCCGTCATGCCAAGAGGGGTCGCGTTGATCAGATATTCGCTGCCGCAGAAGGGCACGTCGAGATCGTCAAAGCGGTTAACGGATCCCGACCTTGCGAAGGCCGAAAACAGGGACCGGATCTGATCCGGTTCGCGCACGATCATGAACACTTCCAGCGTGTCGCGTCGGCGCATCACCTCGAGAACCGCCCTTGCGGCTCCGCCACCGCCTATCAGGGTCACCCGGTTCGCGCGCCACACGCGCGAATCGAGGACGCTTTCGACGCCATCGACATCGGTGTTGGTGCCGACGAGCCTGCCGGCTTCATCCCGGCTGACGCAGTTGATCGCACCGACGGCGACCGCGGACGGAGTGAAAGCACGGATATGGTCGATGATCGCGATCTTGTGCGGAATCGTGACGTTGCAGCCCAGCCACGCAGGGTCCTTCCGACGCACCGCCAAAAATTCGCCGAGGTCGTTGTGGTGGACTCGCACCGCCCGATAATCACCCTCGATTCCAAGCTTCTCCAGCCAGAATTTGTGGATCAGAGGCGATTTTGAGTGGTCGACCGGGTCGCCGATCACTTCGGCGTAGGGCACGGTCATGTCCCGGCCAGCCCACGCTTGCGCAAATAAGCGAGCAAAGGAAGCAGCGGCAAGCCGAGGATGGCGAAATGGCTGCCTTCGATCCTGTCGAACAATTGCACGCCCGGGCCCTCGATCCGGTAGCCGCCGACGCTCCAGCGGACATGCTCCCATTCGCTGTCCAGGTAGGCGTCGAGGAACGCGTCGCTGAACGATCGCATGGTGAGGCTGACGGTCTCGCACCCCCACCACACGCCCGCGCCACCCTCCGCGATCACCGCGGCGGAGTGGAGCTGGTGAGTCGCGCCGCACAGCGATTCGAGCTGGCCGCGGGCCTCGTCGCGCGAGGCAGGCTTGGAGAGCAAAGTGCCGTCCGCCCGCTCGAGCGTCTGGTCGCAGCCGAGGACGAGATCGCCCGGGCCGGCGCGTACCGACAGGGCCTTGAGCTGGGCCAGCTCCTCGGCGACGCCCCGCGCATCGAATCCCGCGCCCCACAGGCCCGCCTTGCCCGCTTCCTCGTCGAGCTCTGCCTCCACGGCCTCGAACGGGATTCCCGCCGCTTCGAGCATCGCCCGCCGCGCCGCGCTTCGCGAGGCAAGCAGCAGCTTCATGCCGTCTCCGCCGCCTCGGCCGCGGCATCGTAGCGCTCGTTGCAAAGCTTGACGATCGCGAAGGCGGTCTCCTCGATCGAGCGGCGGGTGACGTCGATCACCGGCCAGCCATTGTCGGCGAACAGGCGGCGCGCGAAGGCGAGCTCGGCATTGACCGCCTCAAGGTCGACATAATCGGTCTCGGGCGCCTGGTTGAGGGCGAGCAATCGGTTTCGGCGGATCTGGATGAGCCGCTCGGGATTGGTGGTGAGCCCGACGACCAGCGGGTGATGGAGGCTGTACAGGGAATCCGGCGGCGGCGATTCGGGCACGAGCGGGATGTTCGCCACCTTGTAGCCGCGGTTGGCGAGGTAGATGGCGGTGGGAGTTTTGGAAGTTCGCGAAACTCCCGCGAGGACGATGTCCGCTTCCTCCCAATTTTCGGCGCCGATGCCGTCGTCATGGGCGATGGTGAACTGGATGGCGTCGACCCGGTCGAAATAGGCGGCGTCGAGCGCGTGCTGGCGCCCGGGCCTGCCCTTGGCCTCGCGGCCCAGGACCGCGGAGAGGGCGTTGACCACCGGATCGAGCACCGAGACGGCATGGATTCCGCGCCGGCGGGTCTTGCGCTCGAGCTCGCGCCTTATGGTGCTGTTTACCAGCGTGTAGAGGACGAGACCGGGACGCCTCTCGACATCGTCCAGCACCCGGTCGAGATGGCCTTCCGAGCGCACCATCGGCCAGAGATGGCGGACCACGTCGACGCCTTCGAATTGGGCCATGCAGGCCTTGGCGATCAGCTCCAGAGTCTCCCCGGTCGAATCGGAGAGCAGATGGAGGTGAAGCGGTCCGGCCAAGTCCGAGCCTTCAGGTGGGGCTGTGGATAAGCATGTGGGAAGCGCTAGCGGAAGCCTCGGGACGGATGCAAGGACAGGCTTCGCCCCCGCAATCGCGGAAAGCGCCCACAGATTCGCAAAGGTGAAAAAGTTCCTACCGGGTCACTGTGGAAAGCGGGGATAGGCCGCGCGAATCCGCGGGCTTGCGTGGGCGCGGCGAAGTCAAGCTGTTGGCAATTTCGGGCGAAGCCAATAAACCCCGTTCCAAGCCCGCCAACTAACTTCAACAACTCTCTTCTATAAGATTCTATAATAAGAGAAGAGAGGGGAGCCCGCCCCCTTCATGATCGCCGTAGCCAAGCCGCTGCTCAGCGCGCTCAAGGGGGAAAAGGCCGAGAAAACAGCGATTTGGCTGATGCGGCAGGCGGGACGCTATCTGCCGGAGTATCGCGCGTTGCGGGCCACCAAGGGCGGCTTCCTCGCTCTCGCAACCGATCCGGACGCCGCGGCCGAGGTGACCCACCAGCCGATCCGACGCTTCGGCTTCGACGGGGCGATCCTGTTCTCCGACATATTGATGGTGCCCTGGGCG
>JAXDPA010000085.1:0-8853 GCA_034668685.1 Sphingomonadales bacterium
GGAGCCGAGGGGGATCGAACCCCTGACCTCTGCAATGCCATTGCAGCGCTCTCCCAGCTGAGCTACGGCCCCGAACCTTTTCGCGCCCCTGGGAGGGCGTCGCGGCGCCGATTTACGGAAGGCGCCGGGTGATGGCAAGCACGGTGAACCGCACTGCGCTTCATTTCTCGTCATTCCAGCGAAAGCTGGAATCCACGCTGAGTCCGCATGGACCCCAGCCTGCGCTGGGGTGACGCTGACGCGTCAGACTTCCTCGTCGTCGTCGCCCGCGCCGGGGACTCCGATATCGTCGTCGCCGCCGAGATCGACCTCATCGTCCGGATTCTCCTCCGCATCCTCGTCGATGGCGAGCTCCTCGGCGGCGAGATCGACGTCCGGCTTGTCGTCGACCTCGACCTCCTTCTTGGGCATTTCGAAGGGCAGCGGCTGCTTGGATTTCAGCACCGGCTCCGGATCCCAGGCGATGCCGCAATTGAGGCAGGTCACGGGGTCTTCCTTGCCGAGGTCGTAGAAGCGCGTGCCGCATTTCGGGCAGGTCCGCTTCGTGCCCCATTCAGCCTTCACCATGGGTGAGAAATCTCCGGTCGATAAGATGTGAGAACGGCCGCGGGCCGCGAGGTCGCCGCGCCTTGCCACATGGGTAGGCCGCTGTCAAAAGCCAAGCCCATGCGTGGAGAGGCGGCCCGGCCGGTGCGATTTTCGGCCTCGGCGCCGCTTCGCGGCGACGCGCGCATTCCAGGCGACAAGTCGATCTCGCACCGGGCGCTGATGCTCGCGGCGATGGCGAGGGGAAGGAGCCGGATCGCCGGCCTGTCCCAGGGTTCGGACGTCCGATCCACCGCCGCGGCGCTCCGCGCGATGGGCGTCAGAATCGAACGCCGCGGCCGCGAGTGGACGGTCGACGGGGTCGGCACCGGCGGCCTGCTCCAGCCCGAGACGGCGCTGGACCTGGGCAATAGCGGAACCTCGGCGCGGCTGCTGATGGGCCTCGTGGCGAGCCATCCGATCGCCGCCGCCTTCACCGGCGACGCCTCGCTTTCGGCGCGGCCGATGGGGCGCGTCATCCGTCCGCTCTCGCGGCTTGGGGCCGACATCGCGGCGAGCCCCGGCGGGCGGCTGCCGCTGCTGGTGCGCGGCGCCTGCCCGGCGGTGCCGCTCGAGCATCGGTTGGAGGTGGCTTCCGCCCAGGTCAAATCGGCGCTCCTGCTCGCCGCGCTCAACACGCCCGGCGTCACCAGGGTGATCGAGCCGGTCCCGACCCGCGACCACAGCGAGCGGATGCACAAGGCGTTCGGAGCCGAGATCGCGGTGGAAGGCGAGCGGATCGCCCTGCGCGGCGAGGCGGAGCTTCGGCCATGCGAGGTGGCGGTGCCGGGCGACCCTTCCGCGGCCGCCTTCCCGCTCGTCGCGGCCCTGCTCGTCCCCGGATCGGAGGTTCGAATTGCGAATGTCGGTGTCAATCCGGGCCGCGCGGGGCTCTTCCAGGTGCTGCGGGAAATGGGCGCCGACCTGGAAATGTCGAACCGCCGCGATGCCGGCGCCGAGCCCGTTGCCGACCTCGTCGCTCGCACCTCCGGGCTCCGCGGCGTCGAAGTCCCGCCCGGCCTGGCGCCGGCGATGATCGACGAATTCCCGATCCTGTTCGTCGCCGCCGCCTTCGCCCAAGGGACAACTCGCACCCGTGGCCTCGGCGAGCTCCGGGTCAAGGAATCGGACCGTCTCGCCGCGATGGCCGAGGGGCTCCGCGCGATCGGCGCCCGCGTCGAGGAGCTGGAAGACGGGCTCGCCGTTCACGGCAGCGGCGGCGAGCCGCTCCCCGGCGGCGCGACGATCGACCCGCGGCTCGACCACCGCATCGCAATGGCGTTCGCCGTGGCTGGCCTCCATTGCCGCCGCCCGGTAACCCTCGCCGACATGTCCGCCGCCGACACCAGCTTTCCCGGCTTCGCCGCCATGATCGAGGACCTCGCCCGATGATCGTCGCCGTCGACGGCCCGGCGGCGAGCGGCAAGGGCACGATCGCCAAGGCGCTCGCCCGCCGCTTTAAGCTGCCGCACATGGACACCGGCCTCCTCTACCGCGCCGTCGCGCTCAACCTGCTGCGCTGGGACGGCGACCCGGAGAGCGAGTTCGCCGCCGTGCGCGCCTGCGACTTCTCGCAGACCGATTTCGACGATCCCGAGCTGCGCACCGAAGCGGTCGGCGGGATCGCGTCGCGCATCTCGGCCTATCCGCTCGTCCGCGAGGCCCTGGCCGAGCGCCAGCGCGCCTTCGCCCGCCAGCCGGGCGGCGCGGTGCTCGACGGTCGCGACATCGGCACCGTCATCGCCCCGGAGGCGGACGTAAAATTGTTCGTGACGGCGAGCCCCGAGGTCCGCGCCCGCCGCCGCTTCGACGAGCTGGTCCGCGCCGGCCGCCCGGTCCATTATGACGACGTCCTGGCCGACATCCGCGCCCGCGACGAGCGCGACAGCCACCGCGCCGCCGCGCCGCTGGCCAAGGCGGACGACGCCGTGCTGCTCGACACCAGCGACATGGGGATCGAGCAGGCGATCGAAGCAGCCGCGGCGGCGGTGGAGGCGCGGCGGCGCGGCTAGCTAATCGACCCCGGCGAGCAGCTCGTTGACCCGCCGCTCGGCGTCGGCGAGGGCGCGAGCGGGGGTCTTCTGACCGGTGTTGGAGGCCGCCATCTCCTCGCCGACCAGCCCTTCGATCGCCGACTGGCGCTGAACCTCGGTCGGCAGCGGCCGGCCGATCGCCGCCAGGGGCGCGATGTCGGCGCGGTGGGGCAGCGCCTTGAAGCGCGGATCGTCGAGCACCGCCTGGAAGGCGGGGATGTGGCCGGTCCGCGCCCAGTCGTAATTGTGGGCGGCCATGAAGCGGAAGAAACGGGCGATGGCCGAACGCTGCGCCGGCGTCCGCTTGCGGGTCGGCACCACCCAGGAGTGGCCGCTGACGAACTCGACCGTCTCGCCCCACAAATGCGGGTAGGGGAAGACGGCGTAGCTCTTGTAGAGCGGCCGCCCCGGGGTCTCCGCCTCCTGCTCGAACGAGCCGATCATCCAGGTGCCGGTCGGGTAGATGCCGCCCTCGCCGCTGACGAAGGCGGCGATCGCCGCGGGCGTGTCCATGTTCTGGGTGCCCAGCCCTTCGGCGTTGATCCGCCGGAAGAAGGCGGCGACCTGAAGCCCCTCCGGCGTCACCAGCCGGATATGCTTCGCGTCCGGAAAGAGCTTCGCGCCGAGCGCCATCATGTAGGTGTACTGGTTGCGCGCGGCGTAAGCCGGGTCGCCGACGTTGCTCTGGATGAGATACGGCTTGCCGGTCCGCGCCTGGAACTGGCGCGCCTGGGCGATCAGCTCGTCGGGCGAATTGGGCAGGATGGGCTTGCCGTCCTTCATGAGCCCGGCCTTGGCGAACAAGGCGGTGTTGACGTGGAACAGCCCGCCATGCGTGTCCCAGGGCAGGCCGTAGATGCGGCCCCTGATGGTGACTCCCCGCCGGCTCGCCTCGGTGAAGGCGGCCGGGCTGAGGCCGGCTTCGGCGAGATAGGCCTCAACCGGCTCGAGCAGCCCTTTGGCGGCATAATCGGTGATGACGCCCTCGTGCATGGTGACGAGGTCGGGCGGGTCGCGCGCCGCCATCTGGGCGGTAAGCTGCGGATAGCCCGGCCATGCGACGACGTTGACATCGATCCTGATGTCCGGATTTTCCTTGTTGAAGCGGTTGATGAGCGCCGTGATGATCCCGCACTCGCCTTCGGCCTTGGCGACGTCCGCATCCGGACCGTATTGGGCGCCGCATTCGCCGAAGAAGCGCTGCAGGTAGATGTGAGTCTTGTGGTCGCCGGGCGCGCAGCTGCCCAGCGCGAGCGCGGCGAGAAGGGCGGCGAGCAACCTTCTCACCGGACGGCCGTCCCCGCCATCGCCCGGACGATCTGCTTCTGGAAGACGATGTAGACGATGAAGATCGGGATCGAGGCGAACACCGCCTGGGCCATCAGGAAGCCGAGGCCGCTGGTCTGGGCGTAGTTCATCTGCGCCGCGGCGAGGCCGACGGTCAGAGTGTACATGTCTGAGTGGGTCGCCGAGATGAGCGGCCACCAATAATCGTTCCAGCTGCCGAGGAAGGTGAAGACGGCGAGCGTCGACTGGGCGGGGACCGTCAAGGGCAGGATCACCTTCCAGAAGATCGTCCAGCGCGAGGCGCCGTCGAGCATCGCGGCTTCGTCGAGATCCCTGGGGATGCCACGCATGTAGGTGGTCATGAAGAACACCCCGAACGGCCCGATCAGGCCGGGCAGTATCAGGCCGGGATAGCTATTGTGGAGGTGCAGCCAGGCGAACAGTTGGTGCTGCGGCAGGATCACCGCCTGGCTCGGGACGGCGAGGCCCAGAAGGACGATGACGAACAGGGTGCGGCGGAACGGGAAGTCGAGCCGGGCGAAGCCGTAGCCGGCAAGACTGGCGAGGATCAGCACCCCCGCCGTCGTCCCCAAAGCGACGATCGCGCTGTTCAGCAGCCACCGCATCGTCCCGCTATTGCCGATGATGGCCGCGTAATTCTCGAGCGTGTAGGGCGCGTGCAGCGCCGCGCCGCTGTGGCCGACCAGCTCGGAATTGTGCTTGAGCGAAAGCAGGATCGTCCAGGCGAGCGGCGCGACCATGATCAGCGCGCCGAGCACCAGCGCCGTCCAACCCGCCGGCGTCAGTCTCCCCCGCGTCATCGCGCCCTCCCGAAAAGGGGCGTGGCAGACCCGCTCGCACCCGTTCGCCCTGAGCCTGTCGAAGGGCTTTCCTTGCCCCTCTTCAGAGAAGATGAGGGCTTCGACAGGCTCAGCCCGAACGGCCTTGTGTTCAGCTCACCGGCCCGCGCCCTACCGCCCATCGCCGCCCTCCGTCGCCCGGGTCGTCGACCAATATTGGAGGAAGGTGACGGCGAGGATGATGAGGAACAGGATCTCGGCCGCCGCGCTGGCATAGCCCAATTCCCAGCGGCCGAAGGCGGTCTCGAACAGGAACAGGACGGCGGTGCGCGAGGCGCCGCTCGGCCCGCCGGCGGTGAGCAATTGCGACTGGCCGAACAATTGCAGCTGGGCCGCGGTCTGGAGCATGACGACGAGCACCAGAGTGCGCCGAAGCGACGGCAAGGTGATCCGCCAGAAGGTCGTCCAGCGGCTGGCATCGTCGAGCGCGGCGGCCTCGTACATGTCCCCCGGGATTTGCTGAAGTCCGGCGAGGAACAGCAGCATGGGGAGGCCCACCGACCACCAGATCGTCGTCACCGCGATCGCCGGCAGCACCAGGCCCGGAGCGCTCAGGAAAGCGAGCGGCTCCCAGCCGAGCGACTTCCACAATTCGCCTAGGAGGCCGGAATCGGGCGCCAGCACGAAGCGCCAGACCAGGGTGACGATCGTCACCGACAGCACCGCCGAGGAGAAGAAGATTCCGCGCAGCAGGGCCGCGCCCTTGCCGGCATTGTTGAGCGCCAAAGCGAGCAGCAGCGCGAGAATCGTCAGCACCGGCACGATCATCAGCGTGACTTCGAAGGTATTGACGAGCGAAGTGGCGAAGACCGGGTCGCCGGCGAGGCGGACGTAATTGCCGGCGCCGACGAAATGGCCGTCGCCGAACAGGTCGACCTGGTTGAGGCTGAGCCACATGCCGCGGAACAAGGGGAAGATAAGGATCAACGAGTAAAGCGAGAGGAAGGGCGCGACGAACAGCAGGCCCCGCCAGTCCCGCGCGCTGGTCATTGCGCCGCCTCGGCATGATGGCCGGCGCCGTCCGGGCCGAACAGGTGCGCGGCCGCGCCGTCGATCCGGAGCCCGACGGTCTCGCCGACCTTCAGCCGGCTGTCGCCTTTGTCCTCGGCTGTGATCTCCTGTCCGTCCGACAGGCGCGCATAGACCAGGGTCCGCTCGCCGAGCCGCTCGAGCAGCACCACCTCGCCGTCGGCCGTCCCGGCGCCCGGCGCGGCGACGGCGACCATCTCCGGCCTCAGCCCGAGCTGCAGCGTTTCGCCTTTCGGAAGCCCGGCCCGCGCCACCCGGGTGTCGACCTCCGCGCCGCAGCCGAGCCGGACACGGCCGTAGCCGCCGGCGCCGTCGACCAGCGTCGCGGGTGCGAGCGTCATCGCCGGCGAGCCGACGAAGCGGGCGACGAAGGTGTTGGCCGGGCGGGCGTAGATCTCCATCGGAGCGCCGATCTGCTGGATCCGCCGGTCGTTCATCACCACGATCCGGTCGGCGAGGGTCATCGCCTCGGCCTGATCGTGGGTGACCATGATGAACGCGGCGTCGATACGGCTCCGCAGCTGGGCGATCTCGATCCGGGTGCGCATGCGCAGCGCCGCGTCGAGGTTGGACAGGGGCTCGTCGAGCAGGAACAATTTGGGCTGCTTGACGATCGCCCGGCCGATCGCGACCCGCTGGCGCTGGCCGCCGGACATCTGCCCAGGCTTCTTGTCGAGCTGGCTCTCGATCTCGAGCACCCGCGCGGCTTCGGCGATCCGGGTCTCGATCTCGGCCTTCGGAACGCCGGCGTTGCGCAGCCCGAACGCCATGTTCTCGCGCACGCTCATATGCGGGTAGAGGGCATAATGCTGGAACACCATGGCGACTCCGCGGCGCCCGGGCGGAAGGCCGTCGATCCGCTCGCCGTCCAGCCTCACCTCGCCTTCGTCGAGAGTCTCGAGCCCGGCGATGATTCGCAGCAAGGTCGACTTGCCCGAGCCCGACGGCCCGAGGAAGGCGATGAACTCGCGGGCCTCCATCGCGAGCGAGATGCCCTCGAGCACCGGAATCGCCCCATAGGCCTTGCTGACGTTGCTGATCTCCAGACTGGGCAAATGGATCGTCCCCTGCGCGCGGAATGTGTTCACCAAGCCCCGGTCCCGGTCAATGCCGCTTACAGCTCGCCCGACTGGATGTGGAAGCGGCGCGTGCCGCCGGCCCGGTCGATCGCCGCCTTCACGTCCGGCCGCGCCTTGAGCGCGGGCAACCGGCTCTCGACCGGACCGGCCGGCAGCGCCACGGGCGGCTCGTCATAATCGCTGAGTTGGAGCAGGGCGGCGGCGCGGCGGTCGGGATCGTCGAGCCGGCGGATGAAAGCCGCGGCGGCGCCGTCCATGTCGCCGAGGCATAAGAGGGCTTCGCTCAGCGCCCCGCCCCCGTCTTTCTCATGGGCCTTGAGGTAGGCGACATCCGCCGACGTTTCGGCGTCGTGGCCCGCCAGATGGTTTGCGCAGGCGCGGGCGGAGCGCAGCTGCATCTCGCCGAAGGGACTGCCGCGCCGCTTTGGATCGGCGAAGACGGCGAGCGTCTTCAACGCGTCGGCGCCCCGGCCGAAATGGTTCTGGGTGTCGGCGAGGTTGATCACCTGACTGACGTTCAGTTCGCCGCGTTCCCCGAAAGCGGCGGCTTTGACAAAGGCCGCGACGGCCTGGTCGTAATGGCCCAACGCCGTCTCGCCGGCGGCGACCCCGTTCCAATACCAGTTATACTGTTCGTCGCGGTCGCTGAAGGCGGACGGGTCGTCGACGGTCGGCGCGACGCCCTGCAGCAGCTGCAGCGCCTCCTGCGGACGTCCCAGCCGGCGCAGGTCCGACGCGGCATCGACGATCGGCGCCAGCTTGTCGGGATGACGCGCGGCGGCCTCCCGGTGGCCGGCGAGCTCGGCTTCCGCCGCGGCGCGGACGTCCCGGTCCGCCGGCACGAAAGCGCGCAGCCGTGGATCGAGGCTGGCCGAAGCGATCGCGCTGGCGGTCTGCAGGCCGGCGACGAGCGTCCGCGCCGCGGGGGCCTCGCCGGCATCGACCAGCAAATTGGCATAGGACAGCTTGAAGTCGTCGGCCGGTCCGTAAAGGTCGTCGGGGAGATAGGAATCGCCGGCCAGCACCTTGAGCAGGCGGCGGCGCAGGGGCGTCGCTCCGCTGTCCTTGATGGCAAGGTCGAGCTGCCAGATCCAGCTGATGTCGACGCTGTTCAGGGCCGCGCCCCGCCCTTGCGCCATCGCCTCCACGGTGGTGACGGCCGCCGGATAATTCTTGGCGCTGAGCTCGAGCCCCAGGCGGGTGCGCCACAGCAAGTCGGAGCTTTGCTCCAGCGCGGTGCCGCGAAGGGCGTGGACATAGGCCCGCTCCGCGGCGCCGGAATCCCATTCGCAGCCGACGACGAGATCGTAGATGAGCGACGCGAGGTCCGGGGTGAGCGCGGCCGCCTGCCGGTCGAGCACCGGCGCGCCGAGCCGCACGACGGTCTTGCAGTCGTGCCGGTCCGCGGCCGCTCCGATCTCCAGCAGGGTCTGCGACATCCCGCCGGCCTCGGCCTTGGGCGCCGCCGCCGCCGCGCCGGCGATCTGCCAGCCGCACGCTGCCGCAGCCGCCCAAAGTCCAAGCCATTTCCGCATCTTGCCGCCCTTCGCCCCGGTTTGTCCGGCAAGTCTGGCAGGCCTCCGCAGGGCGCGCAACCGCTGTTCGGCACATGGGACAGAGCCCGCGCGATCGGCTAGGATCGGCCTCGAAGCGACGCGGGAGGGCGGAATGGCGGACGAGGACGGCGAACCGACACTGATCGAGATGCTCGACAAGGCCTCGCGGCGCATCACAACCGCGGTGCTGATGGGCGCCGCCCTGATCGGCATCGCCGTCTACGCCCGGCCCAGCCCGCCCCATTACGCCGTCGCCGCGGCCGACGGCCGGGTTGTCCGCGTCGACACGAGAACCGGCGCGGTCATCTCCTGCGGCGCCGACGGCTGCCTCAGCGTCCATCGGTCCGGCGGCCATATCGACCTCCACGCTTCGCTGCCCAAACCGGCGGGGCCCGCGACAACGCCGGCGCCGGCGCCGGCGCCG
>JAXDPA010000086.1:0-12998 GCA_034668685.1 Sphingomonadales bacterium
GAAGGTGACGAAGGTCTGGCGCTTCTCCGCCGCGACGAGCGCCCCGGACAGCGCGAAGACGGCGACTCCGGCCCAGTCCAGATAGACGAGCGCCGGCCCGAGCATGGCGGCGGGCCCGCTCATCTCCATCTCAGCCGAACCGGCCTTCGCAGAGCCGCATCACCGCGACCGGCGAGCCGAGCGAGGCGGCCTTCGCAAGCGCCCTGCGGCCCGCTTCCTGCTGGGCGGCTAGGCTGCTGCCGACCCGTGCCTTCAGGGCCGAAGCGAGGCGCTCGTTGAGCCGGCCGCGAAGGCGGCGGTAATCGGCGACCTCCTGGCCGTAGCGCCCCTGGGCATCGAGGGCATTGGCGAGGAACTCGGCCAGCTGCTCGCACGCCAGCTCGGCGTCGAGCGCGGCCTTCGGCAGCTCGGGCGCATCGTTCGCGGCCGCCGGAAAGGCGGCCCGGCACGGCTGGATCAACGTCTGCCAGGCGCCGGCCGTCACCTTGTCCTTGAGCTCGCCCATCCGCTTGTTGACCGCGTTCGCCGTCTCGGCGTCGAACGCGCCGTCGGCCGAGGCGGCGATCAGGGCATGATGGACGATGCGGCCCCGTGCCTCGACGGGCAGCTTATCGTTGATGTCCCTGACCGCCACCCGAGCCTCGGCCGCCGCGATGATCGCGCAGGTCGCGGCGCGGTCGACCGCGCCGTCGGGCAGGGCCAACGGCTTGTTGCCGGAGCATGCGCTCGCGAGCAGGATCGCGAGCGCGGCGGCAAGCCTTGCCGGAATCGTCTCGGTCGCGTTCCTCAGGGTGTTCTCCAGATGTAGTCGGCGACGATTGTCGCCGCGGCCGGCCCGCCGTCGGCGCCGACGGCGGGCTTGAACCGGGCGTTGCGGCGCCACTGATCGCAGACCTTCGCATCTTTTTCCGCCCCCTGGCTGCCGCGCACGACCGTGCAGCCGGAGACATGGCCGTCCGAAGTCACGTCGAGACGGGTCAGCAGACTGGCGTGAGGAGCCCTGGGCTCGTCACCCTTGGGCGGGCGGTGATGGGCGAGCAAATCGGAAGGCGGAGTCTGGATCTCAGGCAGCTGGCGCAGGGCGTCCAGCGCGGCCGAATCGACTCCCCACTCGCGCAAGATGTCCGCACGGCACGCCCGCAGGCCGGCGACGGCCTTGCCGGACTCTCCCAAATCGATGGTGAGATAAGAACGCGAGCCCTCCGCGAAGGTGAGCGAGCGGGCGCCCGCCAGCCGGTCGAGAATGTCGACCTTGGTGAAGGTGAGCAGGTCGTTGCGCCCGTCCGTTCGACTCCCTCCGAAATCGACAGGCACGCGCACGTCGCCCGGCGAGAAGACAAGATCGAGAACGACTCTACCCCGCATCGAGGGCGCCGGGCCTTCGTAGATGAGCTGAAGGAACATCAGCCGGGAGGCGGGCGACAAGGCCAGAAGGAAGGAGAAGGGATGAGCGCCGGTGCCGCTGCGAGTTAGCGAGCATTGGGTCTCGTCCCACTTCACCTCCCACTGCAGGCGATCCGGCTCGGGAGGCGGCGCTGCGACAGCCGAGGCCGACATCGAGGCAGCGGCGACGGCCAGGATCATGCGCTTCATCTCTCAACCTTCCCCGCGCGCCCGGAATCGGCGTTCCACCATCCGCGACGCTTCGCCGCCGGTCAACCGATGCTCCAGGTGACGAAGAAGATGGTGAGCGCCGGAACCGGACTCCCGTCCGGACCGAGCGCCGGCGTGTAGCGGCGGCGGAGGGCGGCGCGGCAGGTAGCGGCGTCGAGGTCTTTCGAGCCGCTGCTCGAGACGGTGTTGCAGGCCGCCACCCGGCCCTCGGCAGTGACATTGACCCGCACGATCGTCGTGCCGCCCTGGGACTGCTGCAGGGCCCGGGCCGGATAATCCTCCTGGCTGATCCAGTTGACCGGGTCGGTCGGCTTCGGCTCGCGCCGCAGGTTGTGGAAGATGGCGGGGTCGACGCCCCAGCGGCGAAGCAGGTCGTCCTCGCATTCGCGGGTGGCGGCGACGGCCTTGTCGGCCGCCGGGGTCTCGATCGTGAGCAGCGGCTTGTTGCCTCGGACGATCGTGACGGCGCCGGCTTTGGCGAAGGCCTCGAGGAACTCGCTCGGCGCGTCCACGCTCGCCAGCGCATAGCGGCCCGAGGTGCCGACCGGCATGAAATGGAAGCCCTTGAGGGGTTCCCCCGAAGGCGGCTGCAGGACAAGCCGGACCGAGCCCGGATCGGCTATCGCATGCGCGTCCCAGCGCGGATCGACCACCCACACTTCGGCCCGCCGATCCGCCGGGACGTAGCGGATCGCGAGCGAGGGGGCCGAATCGCCGCCTTCGCGGATCACCATGCAGCGCGTCTCGCTCCAGTCGACGCGCCAGCGCGACGCCTCGGTCGGCGCGGCGGCGAGCAAGGGGAGCAGGGCGGCGAGCATCGTCTCAGATATGGATCGGAAGGCCGGTCACCGCCATCGCCGCTTCCTTGATCGCCTCCGAATGGGTGGGGTGGGCGTGGCAGGTGTAGGCGATGTCCTCGCTGGTCGCACCGAATTCCATCGCCTGGGCGGCCTGGGCGATCATCGTGCCCGCCACCGAGGCGATGATGTGGACTCCGAGCACCCGGTCGGTGCGCGCGTCGGCGACGATCTTGACGAAGCCGTCGGTCTCCCGGTTGGTCTTGGCGCGGCTGTTCGCCAGCATCGGGAACTTGCCGACCTTGACCTCGCCTTTCGCCTTCGCCTCTTCCTCGGTGAGGCCGACCGCGGCGATCTCCGGGAAGGTGTAGACGACGCTCGGAATGACCTCGTGGTTGACGATCCCGATTTGGCCGGCGAGGATCTCGGCGCAGGCGATCCCCTCGTCCTCGGCCTTGTGGGCGAGCATCGGACCCGGAGTGACGTCGCCGATCGCGTAGATGCCGGGAACGCCGGTCTTAAAATCGTGGTCGACCTCGATCTGGCCGCGCTTGTTGAGCGCGACCCCCGCCGCCTCGAGGCCGAGGCCTTCAGTGTTGGGCCGCCGCCCGATCGAGACCAGGACGACGTCGCAATCGATCGTCTCGGCCGCACCCCCGCTGGCGGGCTCGACCGTCAGCCTGACGCCGTCGCCGGTCTTCTCGGCGCCGGTGACCTTGGTCGAGAGGCGGAACTCGAAGCCCTGCTTCTTGAAGATCTTGTTCGCTTCCTTCCTCACCTCGCCGTCCATGCCGGGCAGGATCTGGTCGAGATACTCGACGACCGTGACCTTGGCGCCGAGCCGCCGCCAAACTGAGCCCAATTCGAGGCCGATCACCCCGCCGCCGATCACCACGAGGTGGCCGGGGACCTTGGAGAGCTCCAGCGCGCCGGTCGAATCGACGATCCGCTCCTGGTCGATCTCGACTCCGGGGAGTGGGGTCACCGAGGACCCGGTGGCGACGATGTAGTTCTTGGCGCGATATTCGGTGCCGCCGACATCGATGGCCTCGGGCGAGGTGAAGCGCGCCCTGCCCTTCAGCCAGGTGACCTTGTTCTTCTTGAACAGGAATTCGATGCCCTTGGTGAGGCCGGTCACCGCCTCCTTGCGGCCGGCGTGCATGGCGTCGAGGTCGAGCTCGACCTCCTTCGCCTTGATCCCCCACTTCGCCATCGTGCCGTGCGCCGCCTCCTCGAACAGCTCCGAGGCATGGAGCAGCGCCTTGGACGGGATGCAGCCGACGTTGAGGCAGGTCCCGCCGAGCGTCTCCCGGCTCTCCGCGCAGGCGGTCTTCAGCCCCAGCTGCGCCGCCCGGATCGCGGCGACATAGCCGCCGGGGCCGGAGCCGATCACGATCACGTCGAATTCAGTCTCTGCCATTCGAAAACTCCGTTCGCCCTGAGCCTGTCGAAGGGCTTTCCTTTTTCTTCCTCCTTCCAACGAAGGAGAGGGCTTCGACAAGCTCAGCCCGAACGGTGAACTTCAAAGATCGATAAGCAGCCGCGTCGGATCCTCGATCGCCTCTTTCATCCGGACGAGGAAAGTGACCGCCTCGCGGCCGTCGACCAGGCGGTGGTCGTAGCTCAAGGCGAGGTACATCATCGGGCGGGCGACGATCTGGCCGTCGCGGACCACCGGCCGCTCCTCGATCCGGTGCATTCCGAGCACGGCGGACTGGGGCGGGTTGATGATCGGGGTCGAGATCAGCGAGCCGAACACGCCGCCGTTGGAGATGGTGAAGGTGCCCCCCTGCATGTCGGCCAGGGTCAAGGTGCCCGCCTTGGCGCGGGCGCCGAAATCGGCGATCGTCTTCTCGATCTCGGCGAAGCTCAATTTGTCGGCGTCGCGGATCACGGGCACGACCAGGCCGTTCGGCGCCGAGACCGCGACCGAGACGTCGACATAATCGTGGTACACGATCTCGTCGCCCTCGATGTAGGCGTTGACCGAGGGGACGTCCCGCGCGGCGAGCACGGCCGCCTTCACGAAGAAGCTCATGAAGCCCAGGCGGATGCCGTGCTTCTTCTCGAACAGGTCCTTGTAGCGGGCGCGGGCGGCCATCACCTCGGTCATGTCGACGTCGTTGAACGTCGTCAGCAGTGCGGCGGTGTTCTGCGCTTCCTTCAAACGGCGGGCGACGGTCTGGCGAAGGCGCGTCATCCGCACCCTTTCCTCGCGGCGCTCCCCTGTTCCCGCGGAAGCAGGAACCCCCTCCTGCCGGCGCTCCTGGGCTCCTGCTTGCGCAGGAGCACTGGGCGGCGGAGGCGCGGCGGCCTCGGCGTCGCGGCTCTTCGCGGCGGCGAGGACGTCGTCCTTGGTCAGCCGCCCGTCCTTGCCGGTGCCCTTGATCTTCGACGGGTCCAGCCCCTGCTCGAGCACCAGCCGCCGCACGGAGGGCGAGAGGGTGAGATGGGGACCCTCATCCGCCTCCGGCGCCTCCTCGGCGCGCATGGCGACATTCTCGCCCGGCCCCTTGGGGTTGACCGGGGTCGAGGCGGGCGGCTGCGGGGCGGCAGGGACAGCGGCAGCGCCGCCCGGCTCGATGCGGGCGATGACGGCGCCGACCTCGACCGTCGTCCCTTCCGCGACCACCTGCTCGCCCATCACGCCGGCCACCGGCGAGGGCACCTCGACCGCGACCTTGTCGGTCTCGAGGCTGGCGATCGGCTCGTCCGCCTTCACCGCGTCGCCCGGCTTCTTCAGCCACTGGCCGAGAGTCGCCTCGGTGATCGATTCCCCGAGCGTCGGGACTTTGACTTCGGTCGCCATCGTCTTCCTATCCGGCCTTGCGCTGCTGGGGGGCGGCATCGCTGCTATGGCCGAGCGCCTCGGCGATCAAGGCCGCCTGCTCGGCCGCGTGGCGCTTGGCGAGCCCGGTCGCGGGCGAGGCGGCGTTCGCCCGGCCCGCGTAAGTCGCGCGCTTCGGCCGAACGCCCGCCTCGGCGAGGCAGGCTTCGAGCGGATCCTCGACGAAGCTCCAATAGCCCTGGTTCTTCGGCTCCTCCTGCGCCCAGACCACCTCTTCGAGGCCGGTCATCCGCTTCAGCCGCTCGACCAGCGGCTCGGCGGGGAAGGGATAGAGCTGCTCGAGGCGGACCACGGAAGTCCCCCGGTCGCCGGCTTTGTCCCGCGCTTCCAGCAGCTCGTATGCGATCTTTCCGGTGCACAGGACGAGCCGCTTGACTTCCGCGTCGGCCGGCCCCGCCGGATCGGAGAGGATGCGCTTGAAGTGGCTGTCGCCGAGGAAGTCGGCGGCGATCGACACGGCGAGCTTGTGCCGAAGCAGCGACTTCGGGGTCATGATGATCAGCGGCTTCCTGAAATCCCGGTGCATTTGCCGCCTGAGGATGTGGAAGTAATTGGCCGGCGTGGTGCAGTTGGCGACCTGCATATTGTCCTCGGCGCAGAGCTGGAGATAGCGCTCCGGCCGAGCGGAGGAATGCTCCGGCCCCTGCCCCTCGTAGCCGTGGGGGAGGAGCATGACGAGGCCGTTGGCCCTCAGCCACTTGGACTCGCCCGAGGCGATGAACTGGTCGACGATAACCTGGGCCCCGTTGGCGAAATCGCCGAACTGGCCCTCCCACAGCACCAGGGTGCGCGGGTCGGACAAAGCATAGCCATATTCGAAGCCGAGAACGCCGAATTCGGAGAGCGGGCTGTCGCGGACCTCGAAGCGGCCGTTCGGCAGCTCGGTCAGCGGGATATATTTGTGGCCGTCCAGCTGGTCGACCCAGACCGAATGGCGCTGGCTGAACGTGCCTCGGCCGCTGTCCTGGCCGGAGAGGCGGACCTGAAAGCCCTCGTCGACCAGGCTTCCGAAAGCGAGCGCCTCGGCCGTCGCCCAGTCGAAGCCCTCGCCCGTCTCGAACATCGCCCGCCGCGCCTCGATGATCCGCTGCAGCGTCTTGTGGACGGTGAGCCCCTCGGGGACGGTCGTGAGGACTCGTCCCACCTCGCGGTAGCGGTCCTCGGGAATGGCGGTCTCGACGTTGCGGCGTCCGGTCTCCGGCGTGTCGGGCCGGCCGAGGCCCGCCCAGCGGCCCTCGAACCAGTCGGCCTTGTTGGGCAGGTACGATTTCGCCGCCTCGAACTCGGTTTCGAGCGTCGCGGTGAAGCGCTCCACCCGGCCGTCGATCCACGGCTGGTCGACCACGCCCTCCTCGATCAGGCGCGCTCCGTAGATCTCGCTGACCGGCGGGTGGCCCTTGATCGCGGCGTACATGAGCGGCTGGGTGAAGCTCGGCTCGTCGCCTTCGTTGTGGCCGAAGCGGCGGTAGCACCACATGTCGATGACGATGTCCCGCTTGAAGGTCTGGCGGAACTCGACCGCCAGCTTGCAGGCGAAGGTCACCGCCTCGGGATCGTCGCCGTTGACGTGGAGGATCGGCGCCTGGACCGACTTGGCGATGTCGCTCGGGTAGGGCGAGGAGCGGGCGAATTGCGGCGAGGTGGTGAAGCCGACCTGGTTGTTGATGACGAAATGGATCGTCCCTCCGGTCCCGTAGCCGGGCAGGCCCGAGAAGCTGAAGCATTCGGCGACGATGCCCTGCCCCGCAAAGGCCGCGTCGCCGTGGAGGAGGACCGGGAGCACCTGGGCGCCTTCGCGGTCGCCGCGCGCGGTCTGCTCGGCTCGCGCCTTGCCGAGAACGACCGGATTGACCGCCTCGAGATGGCTGGGATTGGGGAGCAAAGAGAGGTGGACCTTGATCCCCTCGAACTCGCGGTCCGACGAAGTGCCGAGATGGTATTTGACGTCCCCCGATCCGCCGACGTCGGCCGGGTTGGTGGCGCCGCCGGCGAACTCGCTGAAGATCGCGCGGTAGGGCTTGCCCATCACGTTGGCGAGGACGTTCAATCGCCCGCGGTGGGCCATCCCGAAGACGATGTCCTCGACCCCGTATTGGCCGCCATATTTGATCACCGCCTCCAGCGCCGGGATCATCGATTCGCCGCCGTCGAGGCCGAAGCGCTTGGTGCCGACATATTTGCGGGCGAGGAAATGCTCCCACTGCTCGCCCTCGATCACCTTGGCGAGGATCGCCTGCTTGCCCTCGGGGGTGAAGCGGATCTCGGCGTCGCGGCCCTCCAGCCGCTCCTGGAGGAAGCGGCGCTCGTCGAGGTCGTTGATGTGCATATATTCGAGGCCGACCTTGCCGCAGTAATTGCGGCGCAGCACGGGGACGATCTCCTTGACGCTCGCCCATTCGAAGCCGAGCGCTCCGCACAGGAAGATCGGCCGGTCCATGTCGGCGGCGTTGAAGCCGTGGAATTCCGGGCTCAAATCGGCGGGCAGCTCGCGGTGGGTGAGGTGGAGCGGATCGAGATCGGCGGCGAGGTGGCCCCGCACCCGGTAGGTGCGGATCAGCATCATCGCCCGGATCGAATCCCTGGCGGCCTGCTCGACTTCGGCTTCGGACTTGCCGGACGCGACGGCGGCCTGCTTCGCCTTCTGTGCCACCGGCGCGAGCGCCTGCAGGGTCGGGTCGAGCCCGGCGTTCAATTCGTCCAGCTCGACCACCGGCCAGTTGGCGCGGGCCCAGCTCGGCCCCTGCTCCGTCTCGATGCCGATGCTATCCAAGGTCATTCGCCTTCCAGCTCTTCTACCGTCAAATCCGCCGCATGTTCCCTTGCCGTCATTGCGAGGAGCGAAGCGACGAAGCAATCCAGCGAGTGTCCGCGGGGCGAACTGGATTGCTTCCCCCGGCTTTCGCCGGGGTCGCAATGACGAGCCGCTCAGCCCTTCAACAACGCGCTGAGGGTCGAACCCAGCTCAGATGGGCTCGGGGAGACGCGGATTCCAGCCGCCTCCATCGCGGCGATCTTGTCCTCGGCCGCGCCCTTGCCGCCCGAGACGATCGCTCCGGCATGGCCCATCCGCCGTCCCGGAGGCGCCGTCCGCCCGGCGATGAAGCCGACCGTCGGCTTCGTCCGCCCGGCCCGAGCTTCGTCTTTGAGGAACTGCGCGGCGTCCTCCTCGGCGGCGCCGCCGATCTCGCCGATCATGATGATCGACTTGGTTTCGGGATCCGCGAGGAACAGCTCGAGGACGTCGATGAAATCGGTGCCGTTGACCGGATCGCCGCCGATGCCCACCGCGGTCGTCTGTCCCAACCCGACGTTGGTGGTCTGGAACACGGCCTCGTAGGTCAGCGTCCCCGAGCGGCTGACGACGCCGACCGAGCCCTTCTTGAAGATGTTGCCCGGCATGATGCCGATCTTGCACTCGCCCGGGGTCAGAACGCCGGGGCAGTTCGGCCCGATCAGCCGCGACTTCGAGGCCGTCAGCGCCCGCTTCACCCGCACCATGTCGAGCACCGGAATCCCCTCGGTGATGCAGACGATCAGAGGCACCTCGGCATCGATCGCCTCGAGGATGGCGTCGGCGGCGCCGGGCGGCGGGACGTAGATCACCGACGCGTCCGCGCCCGTCGAGTCCCGCGCCTCCTGCACCGTGTCGAACACAGGGAGGCCGAGATGGGTCGAGCCGCCCTTCCCCGGCGAGGTGCCGCCGACGAGCTTGGTGCCGTAGGCGATGGCCTGCTCGCTGTGGAACGTGCCCTGCCGGCCGGTGAAGCCCTGGGTGATGACCTTGGTTGCGGAGTCGACGAGGATGCTCATGGTTGCCTTGCTGGTGGAGGGGGAGTGCCCGGGGCCGAAGCGTAGGTCGCGACTTCAAGAGAGGTCCATCCGTCGTGGCCGACCGCCATTCGCTTCCGATAGCCCTGCTTGGGCACGTCGACCGTCCATTCCGGAATGAGCATGTCGGGCACCCAGGTCTGCCGCGGCCGGATTTCCGGAGTGGTCTCGATAAGGGCGCGCGAGGCATCCTCGTCGGTCAGCACCTTCGAGACGAGCACGCAGAGCCGGGCGATGCCCTTGGGCTGAACGTCCCTGAACTGGAGGATGGCCATGTAGGTCGACCGCGGATTGGTGAATTGGATCACGGTACGCTCGGCGACAACCCGGCCCCAGCTGAATCCGTTGACGAACTCTGCCGCGTCGCTGTCCTTGAGGACGCGGCCGCGCTGCGGCGTGAGCTTCAGGCTGCCCCTCTCGCACCCTTCCCGGAACGCGTCGGCCGCCGCGGCGCTGGCGGCCTGCGCCTCGGATCCCTTCGGGGCGCTGCCGGCGGGCCAGGAGCCGAGGGCGGCGACCAGAAGGAAGTGGCTGAGACTCATCGACTTGCGTCCTCGCGGAACGGTCAGAAGGCGATGTAGAGGTGCATGGAATTCTTCTCGCCGGTGGCCTGGCTGCGCGAGAAGATCTCCGCGCGCGCCGGCTTCCGATCGGGCCCGACCTTGCCCGAGAATTCGTAATAATGCGGCAGGTCGACGCTCTTGCCCTTGAGGCCGAGCGGTTTCACTCCGGCCTCGAAGGCGTCGCGATAGGGCCAGGCGGCCTTCACGTTGGGGAAAGTGAGAGCGCACAGGGTCGGGTAGCGCCGGCCGGCGGGAAAGGTCGCGAGGACCGCCCGGACCGGAACGCCGTCGATCTGCCTGGTCCACACCTTGACGCTGACCGGCTTCGAATAATCGAAATTGCGCTCGATCGCTTTCGAGATGCCGAACCTCGGGACGTCGACGCCGGCCGGGTCGGCCGCGGTCCAGCCGCTCGCCTGGATGGCGCCCTCGCGCGCCGAGCCGGTAAGCTCGCCGGTGACGCACGCGTCGAGGAAGGCCTGGACCGCGGACGGATATTCCGGCGCGGGCTCGGCCGCCATCGCCGCGGCCGGGACGAGGGCCGCGAGGGCGAGCCAGCCCCTCATGCGAGGCTCCCGTCGATGGCCTTGCACGCATCGAGCAGCTCCTTCACGGCGTCCACGGACACCTGGAAGTTCTGCCTGGCCGACTCGTCCAGCTCGATCTCGACGATCCGCTCGACGCCGCCGGCGCCGATGATCACGGGCACGCCCACATAGAGGTCGTTCACGCCATATTGGCCGGTCAGATAGGCCGCCGCCGGCAGCAGCCGCTTCTTGTCCTTGAGATAACTCGCCGCCATCTCGAGCGCGGCGGTGGCCGGCGCGTAATAAGCCGAGCCGCTCTTCAGCAAGGCGACGATCTCGCCGCCGCCCTGGCGGGTGCGCTGGACGATCGCGTCGATCTTCTCCTGGGTCGACCAGCCCATGCGGACCAGGTCGGGGACCGGGATGCCCGCGACCGCCGAATAAGCCGGGACCGGCACCATCGTGTCGCCGTGGCCGCCGAGCACGAAGGCGGTGACGTCCTCGACCGACACCCCGAACTCCTCGGCAAGGAAATGGCGGAAACGGGCGCTGTCGAGCACGCCCGCCATTCCGACCACCCTTTGGTGCGGAAGGCCGGAGAATTCGCGGAGCGCCCAGACCATCGCGTCCAAGGGGTTGGTGACGCAGATCACGAAGGCGTCCGGAGCGTGCGCCCTGATGCCCTCGCCCACCGCCTTCATCACCTTCAAGTTGATTCCGAGCAGGTCGTCGCGGCTCATCCCGGGCTTGCGGGCGATCCCGGCGGTGACGATGCAGACGTCGGCGCCGGCGATGTCGGCATAATCCTGGGTGCCGGTGAGCCTGGCGTCATAGCCTTCGATCGGGCCGGCCTGGGCAAGGTCGAGCGCCTTGCCCTGGGGAATGCCCTCGGCGACGTCGACCAGGATTATGTCCCCCATTTCTCGGATCGCGGCGAGATGGGCGAGGGTACCGCCGATCATGCCGGCCCCGATCAGCGCGATTTTCTTGCGGGCCATCAGCTCCGTTTCCTGTCTGTGGAGTCGGCGGCGCAGGAGGCGGCCGCGAGACGTGGCGCCCCCTTAAGCCCGCGAGGCGAGAGGGGCAACCGTTGCGTAGCAAGCCGTCATTGCGACCCCGGCGAAAGCCGGGGGAAGCAATCCAGTGCTGCGCCGACGCAGAGGCTGGATTGCTTCGTCGCTACGCGCCTCGCAATGACGGGCTGCGCCCGTCACTTCCCCGCCAGCAGGGTCAGCATGTCGACCCAATGGTCGACGTCCTCGTAGAAGGCCTTGACCGGGAGGCGCTCGTCGCGGCCGTGGGCGCGCAGGTCGTCGGGGATCACGCCCCAGCTGCCGTCGACTCCGTAGACCGGGATCCCGGCGACGCGGAACGGCCGGGCGTCGCTGGCGCCGGTGCTCATCTCGGGCATGATCGGCGAATCCGGGTGCCTCTTGTGGACCGCCGCGGTGTAGGCGGCGACCACGTCGGGCCGGAGCGGCGAGGCGAGCGACATCGCCTGGTTGTCGGTCCGCTCGACCTTGACGATGGGGTCGGCGACCACCCGTTCGAGCTCGTCGCGGACCGCCGCCGGCTCGGTGCCCGGCATGATCCGGCAATTGATCGTCGCCCTCGCGAGCTGGGGCAGAGCGTTGTCGGCATGGCCGCCGGCGAGCCGGGTGGCGACGCAGCGGGTGCGGGTCAGGCCGACCTCGCCGGGATCGGCCTCGATGAAGTCGGCCGCCGCGCCGTCGTTCGGGTTGGCCAGCCAGCGCCGCATGGCGTCGCCGAGCGGTCCCCGCTCGCTCCTCTCGCGAACCGAGAAATAGGCGCGCGTCGTCTCGTTGAGCATCGGCGTGAAGCGATAGGCCTCCAGCCGCTCGAGCGCGTGGGCGAGTTGGTAGATGGCGTTGTCCGGCCGCGGCTTCGAGCTGTGGCCGCCCGGGTTGCGCACCGTGAACGTGTACATCGAAAAGGTCTTCTCGGCGGTCTGCAGGGTGAAGCCCAATGGCCGCCCGTCGCGGGCGAACCCGCCCCCGCCGCCGTCCGAGTTCAGGGCGAAATCCGCATCGGTCCACTTGCGCCATTCGGTCGCCGCCAGGCGGGCGCCGTTGCCGCTCGTTTCCTCGTCGCCCGTGAACAGGACGACGATGTCCCGCGTCGGCTTGAACCCGCCGGCGCGAAGCTTGAGCAACGCCGTGGTGACGGCGGTGACGCCCTCCTTGATATCGCTCGTCCCGCGCCCGTAGAAATAGCCTTCCTTCTCGACGAACTTGAACGGGTCGAGCCCCGGCGACCAATCCTCCGGCCTGGCCTCCACGACGTCCATGTGCGCCATCAGCAGGATCGGCTTCTTCCCCGACGGCTTCGCCGCCGGCCAGCGCACGATCAAGGCCGCCGTGTGGTTGCCCGGGTTGCCGTCATAGGGAAGGACGTGGATGTCGGAATCGGCCCAGCCGCCCGCCTTGTACTGGTCGGCAAGCCACTGCGCGAGCTCGGGCACCCGCCCGCGCCCCTCCACCGTCGGCACCTCGATCGCGTGCCGGTAGATTTCCAGCGCCTTGGCGTGCCACGGGTCCGCCAGCGGCTGGGCGAGGGCGGCGGTGGAGAAAAGGCCGAGGCCGAAGGCGATGGCAAGACGCATGATGTGGAACCTCCCCGGGTAAGACGGCGCGGAAGCTGACCGGCGGAAAGCGCTGCGTCAACTCTCATCCCCTCTCCCTGGGGAGAGGGGTAGGGGTGAGGGGTTGCGGCCTTTCCGGAGATTCAGGAACCCCTCACCCCCAACCCCTCTCCCTCCGGGAGAGGGGAGTCATTCCTCGCCGTGCCCCGCGGCCAGATA
>JAXDPA010000087.1:0-4860 GCA_034668685.1 Sphingomonadales bacterium
AGTCGATCGGGTCGAACCCGGCCTTGGCGAGCTTGTCGCGCGCCGCCGCCAGCGCCTCGGCGACGTCGCCGCCGGCCTGGATCGCCGCCGCCGCCTCGCCCAGCGCCCGCGGCAGGGCGCGCGCCGCGGGCCGTTCCTCCTCGGTGAGATAGAGATTGCGCGAGGACAGGGCGAGGCCGTCGGCGTCGCGCTGGGTCGGAATTCCGACGATCTCGACCGGAAGCGCCCGCGCGACCGTCATCGCCCGGATGACGAGCAGCTGCTGATAGTCCTTCTCTCCGAACAAGGCGAAATCGGGCCGCACCTGCTCGAACAAGCGCGTGACCACGGTGGCCACGCCGTCGAAATGTCCGGGGCGTGCGGCGCCGTCGAGCAGGGCGCCGAGCGGCCCGGCCTGCACCGTGATCTGCGGTCCGTTCGGGTACATGGTCGCGACGTCGGGCGCCCAGAGGATGTCGACCCCCGCCGCCTCGAGCATCTGGGCGTCCCCCGCCTCCCGCCTGGGGTAGCGCGAGAGGTCCTCGTTCGGTCCGAACTGGGTCGGATTGACGAAGATCGAGGCGACGACATGGGACGCGCGGCGCCGCGCTTCCTCGACCAAGGCCATGTGGCCGGCGTGCAGAGCGCCCATGGTCGGAACGAAGGCGATCGCGCCGCCGTCCTCGCGCAGACCGGCCACCGCCTGCCGCAGCGTTTCGAGGTCACGGACGATTTGCACCCTGTTCCCGCCTCCGATATCACCCCGCCGTCGCCCTTGCGGGGCGGATTGGGCAGAATCAAGACGAACAAGGTCCGAGACAGAGGAAGATGGCCGCGCCGCACTTCATCATCTTCGCCAACGAGAAAGGCGGGACCGGCAAGTCGACCACGGCGGTGCACAGCGCCGTCGCGCTTGCTGCGGCCGGACGCAAGGTCGCGGCGCTCGATCTCGACACGCGCCAGCGCACGCTCGGCCGTTACCTCGACAACCGCCTCGAAACGGTGAAGCGCCTCGGAGTCGATCTGCCGATGCCCGCCTACGACACGTTCGATCCCGCCAAGGGCGAGCCGATCGACGCGGCGATCGATCGGCTGGCCGAAGGGATGGACGTGCTGGTCGTCGACACGCCCGGCCGCGACGATCCCGATGCGCGCAAGGCAATGCTGAGGGCCGACACGCTCGTCACCCCGATCAACGACAGCTTCGTCGATCTCGACCTGATCGGCCAGGTCGATCCCGAGACCTATCGGGTGCGCCGGCCGAGCTTCTACGCGGAGCTGGTCTGGAACAGCCGCACCCAGCGCGCCAAGGCCCATGGCGCCAGCGTCGACTGGGTCGTGCTCAGGAACCGAATGCAGCATATCGAGGCGCGCAACATGCGCCGCGTCGGCGAGGCGCTGGGTGAGCTGTCGCGCCGCGTCGGCTTCCGGGTCATTCCCGGCCTCGGCGAGCGGGTCATCTATCGCGAGCTCTTTCCCAAGGGCCTGACCCTGCTCGACCTCTCCTATCTCGGCGAGGTCGGGATCGCCCATATCGCCGCGCGCCAGGAGCTTCGCGAGATGATCGCCGGCTTCGGCCTTCCCCAGGAGAACGGCGCCGCCGCGCCCGCCCGCGCCGCCGCCGCCGCGGGCTGAGCCTTGGGCCCGCTCGTCCTCCTCGGCGCGGGGCTCATCGTCTGGGCCTGGTTCACCGGCCGCCTGAAGGGCCTCACCCACGACGACGTCATCGCCGCACTCGTCTTCCTGCTCGGCATCGAGCTCCTCTTCCGCGGCCGGCTGCTGCCCGGCGCGGCGCTGATGGCCGCGGCGATGCTGTGGGCCGCCTGGCGCCGGCGGCGAGCCCCCGTGCCACCGGCGCTCCCGGTCGAGGAGGCGCGTCGGCTGCTCGGCGTTGGTCCGAACGCGAGCCTCGCCGAGATTCGCGAGGCGCACCGCCGGCTGATCGCCCGGGTCCACCCCGACGCCGGCGGCTCGGACGAGCTCGCCCACCGGGTCAACGCGGCGCGCGACGCGCTCGTCGCCGAAATGAACCGCCGGACGCCTCGCGCGTCTTGAAGCCTGTTCCCACCACCCAACGGAGTCCTCGATGAGCCACCGCTTCAATCCCACGTCCCTGCGCGAATACGACATCAGGGGCGTGGTGGGCGAAACGCTGGGCGAGGACGATGCGGAAGCGGTCGGCCGGGGCTTCGGCAGCTTCGTCCGCCGCTCCGGCGGCCGCCGGGTCGCGGTCGGATGGGATGGCCGGGAAAGCTCGCCGGGGCTCGAAGCCCGTCTGGTCGAAGGCCTTCGCAAGAGCGGCTGCGACGTCGTCCGGATCGGCCTCGGGCCGACCGCCATGCTCTATTATGCCGAGGCGGAGCTTGGCGTCGACGGCGGCATCCAGATCACCGGCAGCCACAATCCCGCCAATTACAACGGCTTCAAGATGGTGCTTCGCCACGAGGCCTTCTTCGGCGAGCGCATCCAGGAGCTCGGCCGCCTCTCCGCCGCCGGCGACTGGACCGAGGGCGAGGGCAGCGTCTCCGACGAGGCGGTGATGGACAATTATTGCGACCGGCTGCTCGAGGGCTTCGACGCGAAGGCGTTCCGGGTCGGCTGGGATGCGGGGAACGGCGCCGGCGGTCCGGTCGTCGAGCGGATCGTCAAGCGGCTGCCGGGCGAGCATTTCACCCTCTACACCGAGGTCGACGGCCGCTTCCCCAACCACCATCCCGATCCGACGGTCGAGGCCAATCTCGAGGATTTGAAGCGGCTGGTCCGCGACAACCGCCTCGATTTCGGGATCGCGCTCGACGGCGACGCCGACCGGATCGGCGCGGTCGACGGCGAGGGCCGGGTGATCTGGGGCGACCAGTTGCTCTCGATCCTCGCCGAGCCGGTGCTGGAAGCGCTGCCCGGCTCGACGATCATCGCCGACGTCAAGGCGAGCCAGGCCTTGTTCGACCGCGTCGCCGAGCTCGGCGGCAAGCCCCTGATGTGGAAGACCGGCCACAGCCTGATCAAGTCGAAGATGAAGGAGACCGGGGCGCCGCTGGCCGGGGAGATGTCCGGCCACGTCTTCTTCGCCCACCGCTGGTACGGCTTCGACGACGGCATCTATGCCGGCCTTCGCCTGATCGAGGCGGTGGGCCGGCTCGGCGGCTCGCTGACGGCGCTGCGCGATGCCATGCCGCCGATGGTCAACACGCCCGAGATCCGCTTCCAGGTCGACGAGAGCCGCAAGTTCGCGGTGGTCGATGAAGTGCTCGACCGGCTCGAGGCCGACGGCGCCAGGGTCGACCGCACCGACGGCGCCCGGGTCACCGATGCCGACGGCTGGTGGCTGCTGCGCGCCTCCAACACCCAGGACGTCCTCGTCGCCCGCGCCGAGGCGAAGGACGAAGCCGGGCTCGAGCGCCTGATGGCCCAGGTGGACGCGCAGCTCGCCCTGTCCGGCATCAAGCGCGGCCCGCAGGCGGCGCATTGAAATGCCCAAGCTCTACCCCGAGGCGCTCGCTTTCTGCATCCTATGGACGGCGCTCGCGGTCACCGGCTTCGCGCTCCTCGATTGGAAGGCGGGCGTGGCGCTGTCGGTCGGCCTGTTCGCCCTGATCATGCCGTCGAGCGCCCTCATCCTGTCGCGCACCAGCAATTTTGCGCTGGAGAAAGCGGTGCGCTGGGCGATCCTGGCGGCAGCGGCGCTGATCCTGTTCTCGGTCGCGGACCTTACCGGCTGACCTGGGCGGCGGCTGGCGCCGCCGCGCGGTTTCCTTCACTGTCGCGTAAAAGGGGGAGGCGCCTGTGGAACCGCTCGATTACGACCCGTCCAAAATGGCCGTGCTCACTCCTGAAAAATCGCTGAAGCCCCTCTACAAGGCCGGGGACGAAGGCTGGACGACGGAAGCCGTGTGCGCCGAGCTGTGCCGTCTGGCCTACCTCCGTTTTGAGAGCGATTCGGGCCCGACGGGCGGCGAGCTGCTGGCGCACGCGATCGAAATGGCCGGCCTGGCCGACTTCGACACTCTCAACGAGTCGAGCCGCGACGCCCAGGCTTTCGTCGCCCGCGGAGGCGGCACCGCCTACGTCGTCTACCGCGGGACCCAAGGAGATCGCTGGAAGGACCTGCTCGCCGATTTTCTGTTCTTCCCCCGTCCTTGGAAGGGGCCGGGATGGGTTCACTGGGGTTTCTGGCGCGCCGAGAACATATTGTGGCCGCGCGTCCGTGACTGGTTGTCGCGATGTGGGACCGACGAGGTGGTCGTGACCGGCCACAGCCTCGGCGCCGCCATGGCGACCGTGACGGCGGCGCGCCTGCCGGAAGCCCGTCTCGTCACCTTCGGCTCGCCGCGGGTCGGGACTCGCGCCTTCGCCGCCGCCTTCTCGGCGGATCGAGTCCGCCGCTACGTCGATTGCTGCGACGGCGTGGCGCGGGTGCCGCCGCCCTGGGGCTTCGTGCATCTTCCCGGAGAGCGATATATCGACCGGCGAGGAAACGTGGCGGCCGAGCCCCCTGGGCTCGTGGCGCGCCTTCGCGACCGGACCCTCGGCCATCTCGACTATCTGCGGAAATGCAGCCTGAGGAACGGCAACGTCCTCACCCGCACCCTCGCCGACCATGCCCCGCTCAATTACATCTCAGGCGCGCTGGGGGTCCGAAGGGGACCGTAGCGCCGATCTCGCCCCCTTGAGCAGGCTCTCCTGCTCTCGCGCCCGTTGAGGCGGCGGTGTACGGTTCACGCAAAGGCGCGAAGGCGCGAAGGCGCGAAGGCGCGAAGGAGCGCTAAGGGGGGCGTAGCATGGACTTGGAGGAGGTTGCGCGGATCGCGGTGGATTGCGGTTTGAAGCTTCATCGCGATCAAATGCGTGGACCGGCTCGCGCCGGTCCACAGTCGACAGCTG
>JAXDPA010000088.1:0-9871 GCA_034668685.1 Sphingomonadales bacterium
GACCGGCTGGAGAAGAATTTCCGCCGCACCGTCTTCTCGGCGCCGGGCGGCTTCGCCCAGCATCCCTCCGCACCGCGACCCGCAGCCGGCTTCGGCCGCCGCGTCGTCGGCCAGTAAGGGGAGGGACAGATGGCCGAGACCAAGCCTTTCGCCTCCCTCTCCTCCGGCCTCCTCGCCCGCAAGGGCGGCGCCAAGCCCGCCATGCGCCCGCAAGGGTTCGGCAGCTTCGGCGGCAGCCTCGAGGACCTGGGCTGGAACGACATGGGGTCGCACGAGACCTACGAGCATGTGCCGACTCCGATCGACGCTTTGACGCCCTGTCGTCCGGCGCCGGTCGAGGCGGAGCACGAGCCGGAGCCGGAAGCGTACGAGCCGCCCCCGATCGTCGAACAGCAGCGCGCTCTCAAGAAGAGCTTCGAGCCCGCGCCGGAACCCGCGCCCGCGCCGAAGGCTCAGCCCAAGGCCGAGGTGGTGTCGCTGCCGCGGCCGCGCGCCGTGGCCGGCAAGGCCAAGGCCGCCTTCACCTTGCGTCTGGATCCGGACCGACACCTCAAATTGCGCCTCGCCTGCGCGCTGAACGGGCGCTCCGCCCAGCAGCTCGTGACCGAGGCGCTCGACGAATATCTGGCCTCGCGGCCGGAAGTGGCGGCGCTCGCCGAGCGCGTGCCCGCCGAAGCCGGCAAGCGCAGCCGATAAAGGGAGGGGACGATGAAGAGTAGCGTAGCCCTGAAGTTCGCCGTCTCGGCCGTGACCGTCGCGATAACGATGGTCGCCTGCAAACCGGCCGCCATGGCCTATGGCCCGGCCTTCGCCTCCGACGCCTCGCCCAAGGCGGCGCGCGACGCGGCCGATCTCTACGCCAAGGCCCAGGCGGCGCTTCAGAAGGGCGATGCCGCCAAGGCGCTGGCTTCGGCCGAGCGCGCCGTCGAGCTTGCTCCCCGCGATCTCGCCTACCGGATGCTGCTCGCCGACCTCTATCTCAAGAACGGCCGCTTCCAGTCCGCCCAGACCACGTTCCGCGATGTCCTCGTCCTCGATCCGGGCAATGCCCGCGCCTCCCTGGCGGTGGCGCTGACCGAGGTCGCGCTCGGCCATCCCGCCGATGCCGTCGCCGGCCTCGATCGCCTGGCCGACAGCGCCCAGCCGACCGATCTCGGCCTCGCTTACGCCCTCGCCGGCGAGCCCAAGCGGGCGATCGAGCTGCTCGAGCCGGCGGCCCGAGCGCCCGGCGCCAGCGGACGCACCCGTCAGAACCTCGCGCTTGCTTATGCCCTGAGCGGCGACTGGCAGAAAGCCCGTCTCACCGCCGCCCAGGACGTCTCGCCGGCCGAGCTCGGCGCGCGGCTGCAGCAATGGGCGGCGCTGGCCGAACCCTCCGCGCCGGCCGAACGGGTCGCCGTCCTGCTTGGCGTGCGCCCCGCCGCCGATTCGGGCCAGCCGAGCCGCCTCGCGCTCGCCGTGCCGCCGCAGCCCGCGACGGCGCTCGCCGAGGCGGAGACCGTTCCCGCTCCCGTCGCCGCGCCCGTCGCCGCGCCCGCGCCCGCCCCCGTAGCGGTCGCCGCGGCCGCCGCGGCGGCAGCCCCCGCGCCCGCGCCCGCGCAGGCCGCTCCGGCGCCGGTCCAGACCGCCCAGGCGGTCGTCCCCGACTGGGATGCCGCGCCGGCGAAGGATCCGGCCCCGGCGGCCACTCCGGTCGCCGAAGAGACCAAGCCGCTTTATGCCGAGGCCGTGCAGGCCCTGGTCCGCCCCAATCCGGCCGTGATCCGGGCGTCCGCGCCGATCGCGCCCGTCGGCCACTTCGCGACCCCGCCCCACCGTGGCTTCAGCCGTGCCGTCGCTTCGGCGCGTTCGGCCTCGGGTCCCGGGAAATATGCGGTGCAGCTCGGGTCGTTCAGCAGCGCCGGCAACGTCGAGCGCGCCTGGGCCCAGGCCTATAAGCGCTACGGCTTCGCCGACCACATTCCGCTCAGCACGACCTTCACCCTGCCCGGGCGCGGCACCTTCCATCGCCTGTCGGTCGCCGGCTTCGACAGCCGCGACGAGGCGAGCCGGGTGTGCCGCTCGGTCCGCGCCAAGGGCGGCGCCTGCTTCGTCCGCGCCGTCGCCGGCGACGCGCCGGTGCAATGGGCCTCGCGCTACGTCACCACGCGGCGAGGCTGAGGCGGCTCGCACCCGGACGGCTGCGGCGGATCGCCGCGAGAACCGCCGCGCCTGCTCCTAGCCGTCCCGAAGAAGAAGCTCCGCGCCTTTCGCGCCGATCACCATCGCAACACCGGCCGTATTCCCGGTGACGGTGGTCGGCGCGACGGAGGCGTCGATCACCCTCAGGCCCTCGACGCCGTGGACCCGCAGGTCCGGTCCGACGACCGAATCCGTGGCGCTGCCGCCCATTTGACAGGAGCCGACATAATGCTGGACGGTGGTGCCCGACAGGCGCACCCAATCCTCGCCGACGAACGCCTTCGGCGGCGCCAGCCATTGCCATTGCCGGGTGAGCTGCGGGTCGGCGGCGACCTCGTAGGCCAGCCCCATGGCCGCGAGGCAGCGGTCGAGGTCTCCCTCGGCCGTGAGCCAGGCGGGGTCGACGACCGGCGGGCCGAAGGGCCTGGCCGGATCGAGCGCGACGGTGCCGCGACTGTTGAGATGCATCGCCGAGCAGCCGATCAGGCAGTAGCGCAGGCCCCAGGCGCCCGGCGCTCCGGGAAGGGCGCTGGTGCTGATCTGAACCTCGAGATTGACCTCGCCGAATGCCGGCGGATCGGAGGGAGGGCGCCCACCCTCGCAGGCAAAGGCGCCGGCGCCGACGAAGCCGTAGGGCGTTTCCGGGAGGGGCGCGTTGACCAGCACCGGAAAGCCGCAGCCGAGATCGTCGTGGAAATTCCGGCCGACCGCGGGCAGATGCTGGAGGAGGTCGAGGTGGCAGTCTCGAATTGCGTCGGCGTCACCGATGCCGGAGCGAAGCAGGATTGCCGGGCTGACGATCGCGCCGGCCGACAGGATCACCTCGCGCTCGGCATAGGCCCGCATCCCCTCGCCGGCCGGGCTGTTATATTCGATGCCGCGGGCGCCTCCGTCGGCGAAGAAGCGGCGGACGTAGATACCGGTGGCAACGGTCAGCGTCGGCAGGTCGGCGGCCCCGACAAACTTGTCGAAGCTCGTCGTACGGCGCAGCCGTCCGTCGGCCGCCTTCTCGATGGCGAACTGGAACGGGACGGCGCCATATTCGCTGCTCCCGCCGTTATAATCTTCGTTATGGGGGAGGCCGAGCCGCTGGAAGGCGTCGAGGAAGGACTGGCTGAACGCGTCCTGCTCGGCCGTGACGATGCCCAGTGTCTCCTCGATCTCCTCGAAATGCGGGACGAGGCTGCGATAATCCCATCCGCCGCAACCGAGCTGGTGCGCCCAATGATCGTAGGTGGAGCGCCCGCCGCGCACATAGACCATGGCGTTGTGCAGCTGGCACCCGCCGAGCCCGCGGCTCTGGAGCAGGTGCGCGACGCGATTCGTCTTGTCGGAATTGTAGAGGTTGCGCTGAGGGACCGAGTCGAAGCCCATCTCGAAATCGACGTTCGACAGCATCTCGTACCAGCGGGCGGGATTCCAGGCGTCCTCGTTGCAGGCCGGCACGCCGGCACCGACATCTACCAGCAGCACCTTGCAACCGGCCGCGGCCGCCTTGGCGGCGACGATGGATCCGGCCGCGCCGGCGCCGACGACGATGTAATCGAAGCGTTCCCGGTCGATGGGCGCAACCGCTTGCGCGGCGGCGACCGGGTGAGCCGGAACGGCGAGCGGCGGGATCTCGAAGGCTGGCACTGCGGCGTTCCTCTCACACGGTGAGGAACGCATGGTAGAGGCGCAGAGGGGAATACCCACCGCAACTGCATCCGCAATGAACCAAAGCCGGAGTCTGAAGGCGCCCGGTCAAGCCATTGCGTCCGCTTGAATCGATTCTGCGGCAGCTCAGGCGGACGGGTCGAAGAAACAATCGAGCAATCCGGCTCGCGGCGGCGTTTTGTTGCTTCCAGTGGCTGCTCCTTCACCGCCTGCGCAAGCCGATCTGATCTCCGTTTTCCGCGGCCGGCCGATGCGTTCCCCGCGGCCGCGACGATCGCGCCGCTTCGCGGTGGAGCGCGCGCCGCTTGTGGGGCGCTCGCGGTTGCATTCTCGGCGCGCCGCCCCTAGATGGCCCGTCTGCCCGACAGGCACGGACGCATAGCTCAGTTGGTAGAGCAGCTGACTCTTAATCAGCGGGTCCTAGGTTCGAGCCCTAGTGCGTCCACCATCCTCTTCTCGACGATCCAGTCGGCCCCCGGTCGCGAACCGCCATTCGGCCGCCCTCAATGGTCGCCGGTGACGGCCGCAAGCTCGTTGCCGGAGGGGTCAAGGAAATGGAAGCGCCGGCCGCCGGGGAAGGCGAAGATGGGCTTGACGATCCGCCCTCCCGCCGCCTCGACGGCGGCCAGCGCCGCCTCGAGGTCCGGCACGTCGATCACCGGCAGCGGCGCCTTCGTCGCCTCGGCGGCATCCGCCTGCAGGCCGATATCGGTATCGCCGGTGAGAGTCGCCGCGTAGGTCGGCCCGAAATCGGTCAGCGACCAGCCGAACGCGGCTTCGTAAAAGGCCTTGGCCGGGCCGATCTCGGCGACGGGCAGCTCGACATAGTTCAGACGCGCCATGGCAATGCTCCTGTGCCCCCTCCCCCTTGATGGGGGAGGGTAGGGTGGGGGTGGCCTGCGCGCAACGCGAGGTCGATCGTGGTGGGGACACCGTCGCTATTGCCGAGCACGTCATTGTTCCACAACCGAAGCACGCGATAACCCTCGGATTCTATGACTCGCGTCCGGTGTGCATCCTTCGCCGGATGATGCTGGCCTCCGTCTACTTCAGTCACCAGCTTTGCGCGATGACTGCAGAAATCCACCGTGTAAGTCAGCAGCGGTGCCTGCCGCCGAAAGCGCGCGTCCGGGAAGCATAAGCGCAGGATTCGCCACATCCGTCGCTCCGCGTCGGTCGCGTTGGCGCGAAGATGCCGCGCGCGCTGGGTCGAACCAAAGCCGGGACGGTTTCGGACCATCTTCAAAGTCTCCGAATCCACCCCCACCCCAACCCTCCCCGATCAAGGGGGAGGGGGGCGCAGGCATCTCCCCCGGGTCTTCAATACCGCCGAAGCAGCCCTGCGAGCCGGCCCTGGATGGCGACCTGGTCGGGGCGGTAGCGCTGCGGGTCGTAGCGGCGGTTGGCGGGATCGAGCCGGATCATCTGGCCTTCGCGGCGGAAAGTCTTCAGGGTCGCTTCCTGGTTGTCGATCAGGGCGACGACGATCTCGCCGTCGCGCGCCGTCTCGGTCTTGCGGATCAGCGCATAGTCGCCGTCGAGTATGCCTTCGTCGACCATCGAATCGCCGGCCACCTCGAGCGCATAATGCTCGCCCGGGCCGAGCAAGGCGGCGGGGACGGGGAGGGTGCTCTGCCCTTCCAGCGCCTCGATCGGCATGCCGGCGGCGATCCGGCCGTGCAGCGGCAGCTCGATCACGTCGTTCGCGGCTTCGGGCGGAGTCAGCGGCGTCCGCGGCGCCGACGCGATCGCGGCGCGCGAATCGGGCATCTTGACGATCTCGAGCGCCCGCGCCCGGTTGGGCAGGCGGCGGATGAAGCCGCGCTCCTCGAGAGCGGAGATCAGGCGGTGCACGCCGGACTTGGATTTCAGCGCCAGCGCGTCCTTCATCTCCTCGAACGAAGGCGAGATGCCGCTCTCGGCGAGCTGCGCGTGGATGTAGGTCAGGAGCTCGGATTGCTTGCGGGTGAGCATGCGGGGGTCCCCCTTCGGAACGAACGAGGAACGTGTAGGAAACGGGAGCGGCCCTTGTCAAGTGCCGATTTGTTCCGCTTCAGGCGACGCTGGCGGCCTTTTCCACCTCACCGGTCAAGTCATTGGCGATGCTGAGAAAATTCGCGAGCAGGAGGTGGCCGTGGAGGGTCGCCACGCTTTCCGGATGGAACTGGACCGCGTGAATCGGCAGCGAGCAGTGCCGCAACCCCTGGATGCTGCCGTCCTCGGCGCGCGCGTTGACCGCCAGCGACTCCGGAAGGCTTCGCTCCGTCACGCACAGCGAATGGTAGCGCGCCGCCAGGAACGGGGAGGGGAGACCCGAGAACAGCCCGCCGCCGTCATGGGCGATCGCCGAGGTCTTGCCGTGCATCGGCCGCTCGGCACGGGCGATTCGGCCGCCGAAATGGACCGCGATCGCCTGCAGCCCGAGGCAGATTCCGAGCAGCGGCCGCCGCGCCTCGGCGCAGGCCGCGACGAGGTCCAGCGAGGCCCCCGCCTGCTCCGGCCGCCCGGGGCCAGGGGAGATCAGGAACGCGTCGGCGCCGCTCGCCAGCGCCTCGGGGGCGGTCAGCGAGTCGTTGCGGGCGACCTCCACTGTTTCGCCGAGCTCGCGCAGATAATGGACCAGGTTGAAGGTGAAGCTGTCGTAATTGTCGAGGACGAGGATCAGCTTCCGTCTCCCCGGCTTATTGCGGGGCCGCCCCTGCGCCGGCCAGCTCGCGCTTCAGCTTGGCGACGGCGTCGCCGTTCTGGCGGATCTTCACGGTCGAGCGGATCGCCGCCATGAACTGCTCGGCATATTCGTCGCCGAGGATCTGGGCGAACTGGCCGCGCACCGCCTGGGTGATGCCCGGCTCCCTGGAGGCGTCGCCGGGCGTGATCGTCTCGAGGTAGACGACGAACCAGCCGCGGCCGTCGGGGGCGGGCATCAGCCGCGCCTTGCCCCTCGGCAGGCTGAACAGCATCGCCATGGTCGGAGCGACCTGCTGGCCCTGGCGCGCGATGTCCTTGCGGGTCGCGTTCAGGTTCTGGAGCGGAGGCAGCTTGACCTGGGCCTGCGCGAACGCCTGGGCGGCGGGCATTCCGGCGTTGATCTTGGAGACGATCGACTGGGCGACGGCGCGGGCCCGCTCGAAGGCGCGCTGAGCGATGAGGTCCGCCGTCACCCGGTCGCGGATCTGGGCGAGCGGCGGCGGCGCGGCCTGCACCACCCGGCTGACATAGAGGAGGGCGAAGCGCTGGTTGGGCACCACCGCCTCCACCGACGGATCCTCGTTCGGCTCCATCTGGAAGGCGGCGTCGAGCAACGGCGTCACGTCGGGCGGAGTCGTCCAGCCCGGCACGTCCGGGGCCTGGCCGGCGGCGGTCACCGGCGCCGTCTCCTGGACGGTGAGGCCTTCCTTCTTGGCGACCTGCTCGAAGCTCGCCCCGTCGGCGATCTCATTCTCGATCCGGCCGGCGAAATCGGAGAGCGCCCTCTGGCTCTTCTCCGCTTCGATACGCGCTGCAAGCTCTCCCCGAACGGCGGCGAGCGGCTTGGCGGTGCCGGTCTTGACGTCGTCGACGTGGACGACGTGCCAGCCGAGGCCGGAGCGGATCGGCCCGACATTCGCGCCCTTCACCGCCGAGAAGGCCGCGTCGGCGACGTTCTGGGCGCTGATCTTGGCGAAATCCTCCTTGGTCTTGTCGCCGAGCTTGATGTCGGAGGCGCCGTAGCCCGCCTGGGCGGCGGCGGCCGGGAAGGGCGTCCCTCCGGCAAGCTTTTGCGCGAAGGCGCGGGCGGCGGCCTCGTCGGGAAGAACGACCTGCGAGAGAGTCCTTGTCTCCCGGGCGCCATATTGCGCCGCGTTCTGCCGGTAGGCCGCCGCGATCTCGGCGTCCGTCGCCTTGGCGGCGGCGGCGACGTTCTCCTTGCCGAACACGGCGTAGCGCAGCACCCGCCGCTCGGGGATCGTGTAGCGGGCGATATTGGCGCGGAAGAAGCCGGCGATCTCGGCGTCGCCGGGCGGCGTGCCGGCGCCCATCGCGCCGCTCGGCACCGCGCCGACCACGCCGCTGCGGGTCTCGAGCAGAAGCGAGGCATATTGGAAGGCGAAGGTCGAGGGCACGTGGGCCGAGCCCGCGGCCGGGAGGACCAGCTGGCGCTGGATCAGCCGGGTTTCGAGCTCGTCGCGAAGCTCTCCTTCGGTCATCTTCTGCGCCTGAAGCGCCCGCTGCATCGCCCCATTGTCGAACTGTCCGCCGAGATTCTGGAAGGCGGGGATGCTGGCGATCTCGCGGTCGACCATCTTGCGGGACGCGGCGAGCCCGTGGTCCCCACCGAACACGGTGCTGGCGACGACGTCGATCAGCTGGTCGACGATCTGCTCCAGAGCGCCTCGGCGCAGGAAGGCGGCCATGTCGAGATTGGGGTCCTGCTGGCGCATCTTGTCGAGCTGCCGGCTGGTTTCCTGGCGGACCCGGTCGGTGGTGAGGCTGGTGCCGCCGACCTTGGCGACCGTGTCCTGGCCGAGCGTCCCCAGCTCGCCGAGGCCGCCCATTCCGCCGGTGCCGAAGCCGGTGATGACGATCGCGACCAGGCTCAGGAAGAGGACGCCCAGCATGACTTTGGCCATGAAGCCGCGGCGAAAGATGGAAAGCATGGAGAACCCGTGAAAGACTGCGTTCGGCGGGTCATAGAAGCCGCGGGGCGGCCCGGCAAGCTTGGCAGGCCGGGGCCGCCTTGCTAGTCCGCCGCGCGCCTCAACGGGAAGGATCGGGGATGCACGTCCGCCGCAAGCTGGTCGCCGGCAATTGGAAGATGAACGGCAGCCGCGCCGCCTTGGCGGAGCTCTCGGCGATCGCCGCCGCGGCTCGCGAGACGCCGGGAGTCGACGTCGCAATCTGCCCCCCGTTCACGCTGATCCCGCTCGCGGTTCCGCGGGCCGGGGGCCTGATCGTCGGCGGACAGGATTGCCATGCCGCCGCTTTGGGCGCCCATACCGGCGACGTCGCGGCGCCGATGCTCGTCGAGGCCGGCGCCAGGCTCGTCATCGTCGGCCATTCCGAGCGCCGGGCCGACCATCACGAGAGCGACGACGCGGTCCGCGCCAAGGCCGAGGCGGGGCTGGCGGCGGGCCTTTCGGTCATCCTCTGCGTCGGCGAGATCGAGGAGGAGAGGGTCGCGGGCTCGCACGTCGACAAGGTCCTCCGCCAGCTCGCCAATTCGATGCCGGAGCTGTCGAGCGAGGTCGAGCTGGTCGTCGCCTACGAGCCGGTCTGGGCGATCGGCACCGGCCGCACGGCGACTCCCCAGGACGCGGCCGAGATGCACGCCGCGATCCGCCGCGCCCTTGCCGAGCGGTTCGGCGACGCCGGCGCGCGAGTCCGGATCCTCTACGGCGGGTCGTGCAATGCCGGCAATGCGGCGTCCCTGTTCGCCGTCCCCGACGTCGACGGCGCCCTCGTCGGCGGCGCCAGCCTGACCGCCCAAGCCTTCATTCCGATCGTCGAAGCGGCGGCGAGGAGTTGAACCTTAGGTAGCTATCGCTTAAGTCCCGCGCGCAGCCGTCACCCCAGCGAAAGCTGGGGTCCATTCGGAATCGGTGCACCGCACGGACTCAGCATGGATGCCAGCCTTCGCTGGCATGACGTTCCTCTAAGTCCGAGGCCTTCCCAATGTTCACCTTCCTGCTGATTCTTCAGACGATCGTCGCCGCCCTGATGGTGGTGGTGATCCTCATGCAGCGTTCGGAAGGGGGCGGGCTCGGAGTCGGCGGCAGCCCGACCGGCCTGATGTCGGCGCGCGGCGCGGCCGACTTCCTGACCCGGGCGACGACCGTGCTCGCCACCTTGTTCATCGTCCTGTGCATCGTTCTCGCGGGCTTCGGTTCCTACGAGCGGACGCCGACTCAGATCGACCCCAATCTCGCCCGCACGGCGCCGGCCCGCCAGCCGCTCGCGCCCGCCGCTCCGACCGGCGCGCCGGTCGCCGATCCGCTCGCCGGCGCCGCCCAGCAGGTTCCGGCGGCCAAGGCGCCGCCGCCCGCTTCGAACGGCT